>JAGYMJ010000033.1 GCA_018400625.1 Planctomycetota bacterium | reverse complement strand
ACTCCGGAGCCCTTAAAAGGGCTCACTACAAACCATTTACAACCTTTTCGGTCAGGCTGCTAGCTCGGACAATTTTGCGCTTCCTACCATACTAAAAAACTTACAACGCCAATTCCTCGATGAAGGCTTACGCTTGAAGAGTCATTTTTTTTGAATTATAATATCTCTTCCTGTTTAATATAAGTTTTTCAAGTTTCTGAAAGTATCGCTACGAAAGGAGAATTTAATGACATCAGTCAGCCAGGGTGAAAAAATAAAAACAGTTTTTATTGGAAGCTCAAGTTTCGGCCATTCAGGCGGGGTTTTAGGGGAGCCTCCCGGCGCGGAATCCGCTCTTGATATGGTTGCTATGGCCCCTGTATTGTCCAACGACCTGCCGGAAAAAATGAAGGATAAATTTCCTTTTTGCTCAGAAGCAGAGGTCTATGATGATTATAAAGAAATGCTTGCGAAAACTTCCCCCGAACTTGCCGTTATTTCTACGCGGATCGACCGTATCGGGGAGGCGGCATATGAAGCTGCAAAATATGGTTGTCATACTATCTGTGAAAAACCCATAGCGGTTGATAGGGAAAAGTTGTTAAAACATTACAATCTGCTCGGTAAGGAGGGCCTTTATTGTATTGCGATGGTTCATAACGGCAGTAATCCTGTTTTTGATGCGGCGAAAAAACTCGTTTCCGCCGGCAAATTGGGGGAAATCGCTTTATGTAATGCCAGAAAATCCTATAAATTCGGGAACCGTCCGGAATGGTTTGGGAAGCGTGAAACGTATGGAGGAACAATTCCCTGGGTCGGGATACATGCGTTGGATTTCATGAATATTGTGACCGGCCTGCATTTTACACGTGTGCACGCCATGCAATCTAACCTTCTGCACAAAAAATGGCCGGATTGTGAAGATAACTGTGTTGTGAATATGGAATTAAGCAATGGCGGTCATGCATCCATCAGTATAGATTATATGCGGCCGGAATCGGCGGAAACCCATGGCGATGCATGGCTGCGGGTTGTCGGCGGCAAAGGTGTGCTGGAGGCCTCACTGAAGCGCGATAAATGTGTTTTTGTGGGCGATGGTGAACCGGAACACGACATTACGCTTGGTGATTATAAGCCGTTTTATGCTCCTCTTTTTAAAGCCCTGGCCGAAGGAGATAAAGCACGATTGGCATACCTCACGGCCCGCAGTTTCATGCTGAATGACGCAGCGCTTGCCGCCAGAGATAGTGCGGATAATGGGGAGAGCTGTTTTATCGGCGGGCAGCCATGGCACGATGTTGTCGCTTAATCTCCTGTCCTGTTACAATGGGAGCGGAATGCATGAACGATGAACGTGAAACAAAGGTACAATCTTCAGATCATGAGGATCAAAAATCCGCCCCTCTCGTTGCCGGTACGGCGCTTAAAAAGCATATATGGATATTCATGCTGATCCTCCTGGTAGTGATCCTGGCAACATTAGTGTCTTACTTTTTGCAAGAAGGGGCTTATACGTGATGTGTTGTCCAGTCAGTTCTCAGTGATTCTACTTGGTTCTCTATCGTGCCCATAGCCCAAAGACACCTGCGGGGCGAAACGACGCATTTCGGTGAATATGTGCACTGTTTTTTTGTTAGGGTAGTAATAACTTAAATCTGTGGTTGTGCTTGTCAGATATTCCACAGAACAAATAGACAATTTATAAATGAAAATAATAGTCGTATATGATAATATAGATGCAGTGGCTGATAAGGGTAAACTGCCGGAGGATTTCGGAGCGGAATACGATGATGCTTGTGCCGTGCGAGGAATTATGAACGCTCTGGAAGATTCCGGCCATGAGGTGGAGTCCCTCTGCCTGGACCTGAATTTTGTGAAAAATATCACCGCCCTTAAACCCGATTGTGTGTTTAATATCTCGGAGGGCGTCCGGGGAAGAGGGCGGGAATCGCTTGTGCCGGCATGGCTTGACCACCTCGGCATTTGCTATACCGGATCCGATGCAGTAACTCTGGGTGTCAGCCTTGATAAAGCCCTGACCAAACGCCTGGCTCTGGGCGTTGGAGTCCGTACGCCGGATTTTGTTGTCGTTGAACACCTCGAACAGATTGATGATCTGCAACTGGATTTTCCCATGTTTTTGAAACCTGTTGCCGAAGGGTCGAGCATGGGAATAAGGCGGAGTTCATTGGTAGAGAATAAAGAAGAGCTCCTCGAGGTGACGGAGTGGGTGTTATCACAATACAGGCAAGGCTGTCTTATCGAGCAATTTTTGCCCGGCCGGGAGTTCTGTGTTGGGTTAGTCGGGAACCGTCGGACTGAAGTTTTTCCGGTGGTTGAGGTGAAGTTTGAGGGTGGATTTTACTCTTATGAACAAAAAAGTGAACATCGCAAGGAACTGATATGTCCCGCCGATATCCCTTCCTCACTCGAGAAAGAAATGGTTCAGGCCGCGCTGACTATTTACTCTGCGATTGGATGTCGTGATCTTGCACGCGTGGATTTTAAGCTGGATTCTGAGCAGCGTCCGGCTTTTTTGGAAATCAACCCTTTACCCGGTCTTGCCAAAAAATACGGTATTTTCCCGCGCCAGGCGATTGCAAGCGGAATGGATTACAATAAACTGATAAATAATATAGTCGAATTAGCCGTAAAACGACAAAAAAAACATGGATAAAAAACAACAAAAAGATTGGAAGTGGCAACTGAAAAACCGGATAACGACTATCGGCCAGCTCGAAGATTTTATCAACTTATCGCCGCCTGAAAAAGAACGTATTGGGGCTGCCAGTGGCAGGTTCGAGTGGGCGATAACACCTTACTATGCCGGGCTGATGGACCCTGATAATCCTGACTGCCCCATACGAAAGCAGGCTTTGGCGGATGTGGAAGAGCTTCATGACAACCTGGGGGTGCCGGACCCGCTTGATGAAGGAAAGCATCAGCCCGTTGAACTGATCATTCAGGTCTATCCTGACAGGGTCGCCTTCTGTGTCGGTAACCGGTGTGCTGTTTATTGCCGCCATTGCTTGCGGAAAGAAACGATGTTTGGTGAAGAAGATGCTGATTTTTCCCAAGAAAAAATTCAGCGGGGGATCGAGTATGTCCGGGAAAACAATGATATCCGGGATGTTCTGCTGACCGGCGGTGATCCTTTGCTGATGAGTGATGAACGGATAGAAAACGTTGTCTGTCAATTGCATGAAATCCCCCATGTCGAAGTAATAAGAATCGGTTCGAGAACCCCTTGCACTCTGCCTCAGAGGATTACTGACGAGCTTTGTGAAATGCTTAAAAAGTATCATCCCCTGTACTTGAATACACAATTCAATCATCCACGGGAAATTACTCCGGAGTCCGAAAGGGCGTGTGCCATGCTTGCCGAAGCCGGTATTCCCCTCGGGAACCAGTCGGTGCTCATGGCCGGAATTAATGACAGCGTTGAGGTGATGAAAAAATTGTGCAGGGAACTTATGAGGATCAGGGTCAGACCTTATTATCTTTACCAGTGTCAGATACTTAGCGGTACGAGACATTTACGTACACCCATAGAACGCGGACGAGAAATAATTGAGCAGCTGCAAGGCTATACTTCCGGACTGGCCGTACCAAAATATGTTTTGGATACACCCTATGGTAAGATACCTCTCTCTCCAAATTATGTGGTGGGGCGGGAAGGAGATGATTTCGTGTTGAAGAGCTGGGATGGGAAAGTATGGCGTGAACCCAATCCGGTTGAACTATCACATGAAGACACCGTCGAAGAGCCACAGCTCAAAGCATGCCGGCAAAGGTGTTCAACCGGGTGAAGCTGCATGCAATGATGGCATTTTTATAAAGGAGACATAGCCCCCAAAATGACTTCTATTGATCAAATACCTGCATATCCGGAAGTTGCACCGCTTAATCAGACCCATTGCGAACTGCTGGAAAAGAATTTTGAGAAAATGCAGCCGGTGGTGAGTGAAATGACCTTCGCTTACCTCTGGAGCTGGAAACGCTATATTAACACCTCCATTTCACAGCTTGAGGGAACAATACTTGTTCTGTTTTATAATAGCCGTAAAAAGGAGAATATAGCCCTTCAGCCCCTTACGGTTGATGATGCATTGGCCGGTTCAGTTATCGTGTCAGCATTAAAAGAGGGGGTGATCGATGCTTTTGCTCGTGTCCCGGAAGAGTTGGTCAGCCGTCTGAAAGTTGATGGATGTGTTCAATTTGAACGTGAAAGGCACCGGGACGATTACGTCTATTCTGCCGATGATCTTATCCATCTGCCGGGCCAAAAGTTTCATTCGAAGCGCAATCATATCAAACAGTTTGGGGATAAGGCGCCGGATGCCCAATATCATGATATTGAGGATGGTCTTGTCGATAAGTGTTTGGTTTTTACCCGCCAATGGCTTGCAGAGCACCCTAAAAAGGACCTCCCGGGTCTTCGGAGGGAGGTTGAAACAAGCCTGTTTATGCTGGATAATTTAGAGAGTTTGGGGCTTAAAGGAGGAGCCATCGTCGATGGAGATAACAATTTGGTGGCTTATGCGCTTGGGGAACCATTAAATAATGATACTTTTGTTGTAAGGGTCGAAAAAGCTACGACAGTATTCCCAGGCACTTATCAGGCTGTCAATCAGAAGTTTATTGCAAACGCCGCACACGATTTCAAATGGATCAACCGTGAGCAGGACCTCGGTGTACCGGGTTTGAGACGTGCCAAGTCGTCTTATAATCCAACCCGAATGGTGAAGAAGTATCGGATGGAATTAACAGAGTTCACTACTGCATAGAAATTCATTTTTTAATTTTTTTGATATGCTTAAGAGTATTTTTTTTGTTTTACCGGCATTGGGGCAGCGTTGACCGGATGCTTGCATAGGGATGTTTTTTTCTTTAAATAATGGAGGCGTATATGTGGATTAAGGCTAAACATGTCATAGTGGACAACCAGGGACGGACTGTTGACCGCAATATAACCGTCAATCTGAGCAATGCTATTTGCTACGCTGAACTCGATGGTGAGAAAAGCAGAATTTATTTCGAGGTTGGGCACGATCTGGAAGACCATCGTAATGCTTCCTGGGTCGATGTGCATGAACCTAAAGAAAAGCTGGATAATATAATCGGCAAATCAAAAAAGAAATAAAGTTCCACGGCAAGCGTTCAATTTAATCCTTCTCGCCGTAATCGCGAAATTTTTGCGGACGTTTGAGAGAACTGCCTTTTCCAATCAATATGTAAGTCATCAGCGAACCACGTGGCTTCCCCACCGGAACAGGGCACGGTGGGGATCAAGTGAGACGTGCTTCACTGAATATTTACATCAATATCAGGGAGGCCAAGATGAGCAAGCATGATGAAGTTACGACATACAAGGGCGATGAATTAAGATTCTATGAAGATAGGGTTTGCGACAGATTTGGGTGTATAAATGTTGATGATATGCCAGATCCGCAGCCGGATTGCCCGGTTCGCCTTAAAGAGGTTACGCCGATTCTTGAGAGGATGTGGCGGATTGCTTTCTGGGATATTGAATCGAATATTCTTGAGACCGAGAAAGGACGCTATTTTGGCGGTGGTGCGAAATTTGGGCCCAAAGTTTACACCCGGGATATATCCTATTCAGGCGTATTAGGTCTGAATGAGTTTTACCCGCAGGTTATGCGTGACAGCCTCGAGGTGACACGCAAGGTGCGCTGGGATACGGGTTTTACAGTCAGCCGCGGTCACGCGGTGCCGGAGATTGACGTTCCCTGGGAAGAACTTGACATACCGGAGGCGGAGTTTACCTCCCGGTTCACTACCAATAATTATAGCCGAAGAACCGACGATGTCGTCTGGCTTTGGGCGGCATCCGATCTTTTTACCCGCCAAAATGCCCCGGCTGCCGATTGGAGGTGGTTGTATGAGACCGGTCAAAAATTTTTCAAACGCTTCTATGCTCCTTTTTATGACCCGTCAGACGGCCTTTATCGGGGACAGGTGAGTTTCGTCGATGTGCGCTGGCCGCATAAGGAGAGCGCCGGTGGCTACCCGTCCCACTTTACGGTTAAGGATTGTCTTATGCTGAAAGCTTCGACGACGAACGCTTTGTACCTTAAAGGGCTGAGTGTTATGGCCGAAGCTGCGGAGAAAATCGGATTAAAAGGTGAATCCGAAGATTGGGCTGACCGTGCTGCAAAATTGAGGGAATCCATTCAAAAACATTTGGTCGCTTCAGAGGGATACATTGTGTGCTATAAGGACCGACATGGTAAAAAATCCCACCATACTGATGCATTGGGAACGGCTCTGTGTATTCTGCACGGGGCGGTCGAAAAAGAAACGGCGGAATTTTCAGCGAAGCATTATCCTACGTCCGAAATAGGTATCCCCTTATTTAATCCGTTCTTCAAGCACAATAAAATGTATCATAACTATGCCGCCTGGCCCTTTGTCGATGCTTTTTTCCTTTCCGCTAAAGAAACGGCCCTGCAAAAATCGCAATGCGCTTATAATTTTGCGTTGTTGGCGCGTACTGTAAGAGAAGACGGTTTCCATGAGGTGGTGGATATGCGCAGCGGCGAGGTCGGAGGGAGCGGTCATCAGCTTTGGTCCGCCGCCGCCTGCCTGAACGCTTGCCGACGTGCAGGTCTGCAGAAAGAATAGGTTGCTAAAAATCGCCACATCGACACGAAATGTCGATGTGCGCGGTTCGGGATTTTGTCTTTGCCGGGAGCGCCGGCGGTAACGTGTTTCACGGAATTTTTTCGCGAAGGTTGCAATTTGCCTGGAGTCATAAAAAAATGATAGAAGAAGAGACTGTAAAAAAACCGAATATTGTTTTGATTAACTGCGACGATCTCGGATATGGTGATTTAGGCTGCTATGGTTCGGAACTTAACAGCACCCCACATCTCGATCGTTTGGCGGAAGAAGGGACGCGCTTTACCGATTTCTACATGGCTTCGCCTGTCTGTTCCCCTTCAAGGGGAGCGATGATGACAGGATGCTATCCGCCAAGAATCGGATTTGGTAAGTTCCATGGGGGGAGTGCAGTGCTGTTTCCCGGCCACCCGAGCGGATTGAATCCCTCGGAAATAACTCTGCCGCAGCTCCTTAAAGAACAGGGGTATGCTACAAAGATTGTCGGAAAATGGCACTGCGGCGATCAACCGGAGTTTATGCCCACTCGCCACGGTTTCGACAGCTATTATGGGGTGCCGTTCAGCAATGATATGGGACGTCAGAGAGGGCGCGAAGATGCGCCGCCTCTCCCTTTATTGAGAGATGGTGACGTTATCCAGCAACAGCCCGATCAGACGTCTTTGACCGAGCGGTATGTTGAGGAATCGGTGCGTTTTCTGCGCGATAACCAGGCCAAACCCTTCTTTCTCTACCTGGCGCACATGCACGTCCATTTGCCGCACTATCCGCCGGAGCATTTTTTGAAGCAATCACGTAACGGACGCTACGGCGGGGCGGTGGAGTGTATTGATTGGAGCGTAGGTGCTATCCGTCACGAATTGCGCGAACTTGGTCTTGCCGATGACACTCTGATCATTTTCACCTCAGATAACGGTTCGCGTGCCCGTGACGAGGGCGGCAGCAATGCCCCCCTTCATGGGAGGAAAGCGACGACCTGGGAAGGCGGCATACGTGTTCCGTGTATTATGAATTGGCCGGGAACCTTGCCGGCCGGGCGCACGTGTTCTGAAATGGCCACGGCAATGGATTTCCTCCCCACTTTGGCGGCTCTGGCGGGAGCCGGGACCCCTGAAGACCGTATTATTGATGGGAAAGACATCCGACCCCTTATGTTTGACGAGCCCGGTGCAAGCAGCCCCCATGAGGCTTTTTTTTATTATCGCAAAAACAACTTAGAGGCAATACGGGCCGGAAAATGGAAGCTGTTTGTGAGCCGGGATGGAGAACCTGTTAAAGAATTGTACGATCTGGAAAACGATATCGGAGAGACTAAAAACGCTGCGGCAGAACATCCGGATACCCTGCGTCAGTTGGAAGCACATGCGGGAAAATGCCGTGAGGACATCGGTGATGAGGTCACCGGCGTCACGGGAGCCAATTGCCGTCCCGCAGGACATGTTGATAATGCAAAGGCTCTTACGGAATATGATCCGAACCATCCGTATATCATTGCGATGTATGATCTCCCCGGCGAGCCCATGGCCGGATGAAATCACGCTTTGATGTTTCGTTATGGTGTGGTCAAAATGTCAGTGCTTAAAGAATAAAGGTTTTTTGGGTGTAAACACTTGCGGAATGGAGAATGGATTCTTTTAAAGGACGTAATTCCTCAGTGAATCCCGTTGATTTTGGATTCCTACCGCCGGCTTGTCCCGGTGGTAACGTGTTTCACTGAATATTTACTTAAGGAGAAAAAAATGGCCGGCAAAATTCATAGTGACACAATTGCTTTCATCAGCACCTTCCCCCCCAGAAAGTGCGGTATAGCGACCTTTACAAAGAGTTTGCTTAATGCCTGTCAGAGCAGAATTGACCGGCGTCTGAGACTCTCCGTTGTTGCTGTCGATAATCCCGAACAGGAACTGGATTACCCGGATTCCGTCATCCATACTTTAGATCAGCGGGGACGCTTAGGTTACCTTAAATGTGCGGAATTCCTCAATTACAGTGATGTGAGAGCCGTGTCCTTGCAGCACGAATTCGGCATTTACGGGGGGCCCGACGGCGTTTATATACTTGATCTATTGAAAGAACTCCGTTGCCCTGTTTCTACAACTCTTCACACCATTCTTGACAAACCCAGCGAAGGACAGAAAGAAGTGATGGAGGGGCTGATTGATTTGAGCCATAAACTCGTCGTTATGAGCCGCAAAGGAATGACTTTTTTGGAAGATATATATAATGCCCCATCTTCCAAACTTGCATTTATACCCCATGGTGTGGATAATCTGCCTCTGGTGGAACCTGATCATTATAAAAAGCAGTTTCAACTGTCGGGAAGAAAGGTGCTGTTGACTTTTGGCCTGTTGAGCGCGGGGAAAGGCATTGAAAACATGATCAATGCTCTCCCGCCCGTCGTCAAAAAACATCCCGAGATATGTTACGTGGTGCTGGGGGCCACCCATCCTGAAATAGTCAAAAGGGAAGGAGAAAAATACCGGGTTGAACTGAAACGCATTACCCGTGAGTTGGAGATAGAACAAAATGTTTTGTTTATTGATCGATTCGTCACCCAGCATGAGCTGGGAGAATTTCTTAAAGCAGCGGATATATATGTGACACCTTATATTAACCGCGCGCAGATTACCAGCGGCACCCTGGCCTATGCTTTAGGTGCCGGTAAACCCGTGGTCTCTACCAATTACTGGTATGCTGAGGAACTTCTTGATGAACAGCGGGGGATTCTTGTTGATGTGGATAAGCCGGAAGGCTTGACGACGGCTGTATTAGAATTGCTCGAGGAGCCGGAACGTTTGAGGGAAATGAGAGCTAAGGCTTATGAATATAGCCGGGGTATGGTATGGTCGCAGGTAGGGCAGCGTTACGTCAACGCCTTTCGCTCCGCTATGAGCGCCGGCCGCAGACGTGACAAACTGCCTGCCGGGGCGAAGCGACAAGCACTTCCCATTACAGGAATTCCCCGTCCCAAGCTAACACACCTTACAAGATTGACCGACGATACGGGATTGTACCAGCATGCTCTCCATTCCCTACCGGACAGGTCGCATGGCTATACGACCGATGATAATGCCAGGGCTTTAGTGGTGGCTGCAAAGTTCAATCATATTTTCAACGACGCTGAATCGCGCCGGTTAATGGCCATTTATCTGAGCTTTTTAAAATATGCTCAGAGGGAGGACGGCTTGTTTCACAATTTTATGGGTTTTGATCGACGATTCCAGGATGCGGTCAGCAGTGATGACTGCTTCGGCCGTTCAATGTGGGCTCTTGGTTATGTGATGTACAGGGGGCCGGAAGAGTTCCAGCAATTTGCCGCTGAGGCGATAGAGAAGGCAATTCACAGCCAGGGACGGTTGTCGGCCCTGAACCCCAGAGGAAGAGCCCATGCTGTTCTGGGCCTTTACTATTACCTGAAACGCTTTCCGGAAGCCCATGATATGGAAGAAAAAATCAACAATCTGGCCATGAAAAACATGTCTCTTCTCAAGGATCACTGTGTTGGTGGCTGGGAGTGGTTTGAACCGGTGCTTACTTACGATAATGCGATACTGCCGCATTCGATGTTTCTTGCGTACGAAGTGACCGGAAATAAAACATATGAGGATGCAGGTATTAAGAGCCTTGATTTTTTGATGGATGTTTATGAAGAAAACAATCATTTTTCGTTCGTCGGAACGGAGGGATGGTATCCAAAAGGGGGAAGTAAAGCCCGTTTTGATCAGCAGCCTCTAGATGCTTGTGCGTTCATCCAGGCGCTGGATGCTGCATACGATATAACGAACCAAAAAAAATATTTAAACTGTATCCGGTCCGCATTCGATTGGTTTCTCGGGGTCAATGATTTGGAGGAGCCGCTTTATGATTTTAGCACCGGTGGATGTGCTGACGGGCTGACTTGTGAAGGTGCTAATCGCAACCAGGGGGCCGAAAGTGCGGTATGTTTCTTGCTCTCGCTTCTCACCCTTATAGAAATGAATACTTGAGGCCGCTTGCAGGGGATTACAGGCGGAAACGGGACGCAAAACTCCTGCGTAAATATTCAGTGAACCCCGTTTGCCTCATCCCCACCGTGCCCTGTGCCG
>JAGYMJ010000032.1 GCA_018400625.1 Planctomycetota bacterium | reverse complement strand
ACTTCCAGGACAGCATGAATCCCGCGGGCAAGCGATGTCAGATTGTAGCCGCCTTCCAGCACAAGCACAAGCTTGCCATCACAGTATTGGTCGGCGATATTCTGAACGATACGGGTGATGACCTTGAAGCCGTTATAGGTCAGGTTCAGGGCCATATCATTGTGGTGCGAATCGAAGCCCGCCGAGACCAACACCAGATCGGGTTCAAAATACTCGGCGGCCGGAAGCAATATTTCACGAAAAGCTTTCTCAAAAGCGATATCACCGGCGGTTTCAGGAAGCGGCACGTTGATAGTGTAGCCTTCGCCGACCCCTGCGCCTACTTCTTCAAGGTGGCCGGTACCGGGATAAAAGGGCGCGGCACAATGTGTGTCAAAGAACAGCACATCGGAATCCGCCCAGAATATCTCCTGGGTGCCATTGCCATGGTGTACATCCCAGTCAACGATTAGAATACGCTCACAACCCAGCGTCGCCCTGGCATGGGCCGCCGCCACAGCGACGTTGTTCAAGAGACAGAAACCTCTGGCCCGAACCGAGTCAGCGTGATGACCGGGAGGCCGCACCAAGGCGAATGCACTTTGTGATTTTTTGTTGACCACACTTTCCACTGCTGCGATGGCGTTACCGGCCGCTGCGGTGGCAGCCCTGATACTGTTGGGTGAAACAGCGGTGGTATCTCTATCCAGCCAGGCGCATTTGCCTGCCAATGAGAAAATATGGTCCAGGTAGGACGTCGTATGGACGCGGCTTAGCTGGTCGTATGTGGCGCCGGGACCTGACATCAAGTGGGCGCCCGGGACAGGATTCTCTTCCAGATACTTTTGGATAGCTCTGAGACGTCCAGGGTGTTCGGGATAGTTCCACTTGAAATCCAGCTTTTGAAGGATGGCCCTGACACGTTTTTCCACCCGGCTGGCCACAAAGGGCATCTCCACTTGCGGGTCATGGCCCAGCATCGCTTCGTCAAAAAAGACATTTACCGCGCGGTCGCCTATCACTCAATTCTCCTTTGGCTGTTCGATACTGCTTGCTTAGAGGTTGCGAGATCATCGTCGTTTTGCGAGAGCATCCTGCACAACTGTTGTGAAGGCCGCGGCGCGGATGCCGATAGGCTCAAACCAAACATCATCAATGAGTCCGGACCTGAGTTCAACCTCTCCAGCCTGTTCCCAAATGCCCTGATTACGTCACGCCACACATATAAATAGCCCATCCCCACGAGTCTGGCATTGGTTGCCTCTGCCACCACGAGCAGCTTATTCGGATCTGAACGGTCCGCAGGAAGTTGATGTCCCCCTCCCCTTAATCCCCTCCCTCCGGGGGAGGGGAATGAAAAAGGCTATGCAAAGACCCGTTACCAATCCTTCGGGGCGTTCGGGTATTCGCGTTCAAGGGCCTGGCGCACGCGGTCGAGCACCTTCGGCTGTCGCTGGTGCGATGCGTCAATTTTCACGGCAGCCGGATGTTCCGCGTATTTTTTTTCAAAACCCTTTTCCACGACAGAACAGTCCTCCATCCCGGACAGCGTCTCTGCGCTCATGGGTCGGGTGCTGATTATTTATGCGGTCGGCACGGCACGGTTTGTCTGTGGTTTTTTCGCCGGCGCCGTTGTCATTCTTGATGAGGATGTGGTTTTTTGCAGATTGCAGCTACCTTTTATGGCAAAAGAGGACGGCGATTGCAAGGGGTTTAATGGGGGATTATAGGCTATGGGTTAGGGGTGATGGGCTATGGGTTAGGGGTGATGGGTAATGGGTTAGGGGCTAGAAGTTAGAGGTAATGGGTCGTGGGTAAGTGGTTATTCCGGGAACACAACTGGCATCTTTTTTCTGCAGTAATTGTGCAAATACCGTATAATAGCAATACTGTTCGTACAACGGCTGTATCGATCCAGCCGCCTGTTGCTCTCTCGAAAGACGAAATCTGTGCACTTCGGCACGGTTCGCCCGGACTCACACCGGGAGTTACCCGACCTCCGGCCGGAAGCTTCAAAGAGGTATTGTCTTGAGAGTATCATCGTTTTTTCTCTCTCCGGATCGAAGAACGGGATGACGTTCTGCCGGGAAGAGAGAGGATTCCCATACACATCATTACATAAGGAGGAACCTCATGATAACGAATCGAAAGCGAGAAAAGAGCGGCTATTGGCAGATTCTTCCGGCAATCGTCCTTTGTATTTCGGCAATGCTGTATGCCGCATCTCCCGCAGGGGCCCACGGCCCTTCGGACGTCATCCTGTCCTATGACCAGGAGGAACGTATTCTTTCCGTCTCCATAACGCATAAGGCGGGAGACTCTTCGTCGCACTACATCAATGAAGTTATTGTTACAAAAAACGGCGATCCGCTGGAATCCTACCGGTACGAAAGCCAGCCTGACAAGGCTACCTTCACCTACACCTATCCTGTTGAAGCGGAAGGGGGCGATGTTATCGACGTCACCGCAACCTGTAACCGTTTCGGATCAAAGCGCGCATCCCTGGCGCTTCCCTGATCAGGGGAAACGAAACCGAAAGGATGACCGGCATGATACAGACGCACATGGTTCTCGCTCTGCTTACTGTCTTGTTGATAATGTCGGGGATCCTGGTGGCCGCGGCACTCAAAACGCGCCGGTGGTGGCTCAGGACTCACAAAACCATTGAAACCCTTGCCTTGGCAGCGACCATTGCGACCATATCAGCCGCATGGCTCATGGTACGAGCATGGCAGGGGTCTCACCTGGATTCTGCCCACGGATACTTTGGCGTCACCGGGGCGACCTGTACATTAATAGCCCTGTGCCTGGGCATTTCCCAATTCAGGTATCCATCGCGGCGGTGGATTCTGAGACCGGCTCACAGAGCGGCTGGATTCATTGCGGCGCTGGTCATGGTAATCACCGCGATTATTGGCCTCTCAATGACGGGAATGATATTCTAGAATAGAGACTGGAACAGGGAAAGAATCATCATGAAATGGTGTTTCCCCCGGGATACCTCCATGATGCAGAGCACCCGGCGCGTCTACGCGTGATCACGGCGGCACGGACAGACACTATTTTTCACTGCGTACGATGCCACGAGACCTTTGCGCAATACCCCTTCCTGTCATTCCGGGCTTGACCCGGAATCCAGAAAGTATCTGATAACACTGGATACCAGTCTTCGCCGGCATGAAAAAATTGGTGATTTTGTGAGGTTGTGCAATAAAGCTCTCACGTAATATGTGTGAAACACTTCCCTGTCGCTTTATAGCTTTTGATAACAAAATCGGCAAATATTTTGCGTAAGACTACTTTTCATCTTTGCCATCATCCACTGTTCTGCTACTCGCTTGGTCAAGAAACCCATAGTGGGGAAAGAATGTGCCAGAAATAATATACTGTACAACCTGATTTTTTTCTGGATAATCAAGGCCCACTCATTAATCATTTCACCCGAACCATCCCCCACAATAATTGCACCGAATACTTTTCCCCAACCATTGGCTAATACCTTTACATAACCAACACTTACATTCTCGGCGATGGCAGCGCCGTAATTTTCATATTTCGCCGTATAAACCTGGTATTTAATGCCCCTTTTCTTTAATTCTTCTTCTTGCATGCCGACCATGGAAACCTGTGGCTCTGTGAATACCGTCCAGGGAATAACATAATTTTTATATTTAAAAATTCTCCAGGGACTGACCGCATTCATAATAGCAAACATCCCCTGATGCATGGCAGCATGGGTGAATAAATTCTTTCCGTTACAATCACCTACCGCATAGATATGATTAACCGATGTCCGATATTTATCATCTACCTCTATCCCGGCTTTTCCATATTTTACACCGGCATTTTCCAACGTTAGAGCAGCAAAATCATATTTTTTACCGGCTGCCACCAGTAATTTTTCCGAAGTAATTTTAAGCCCGTCTTCCGTTAACAGGGTTATGCCGCCTGATTCTTTTTTTATTTCGGTTATTTTCCTGGAATTATACACCTGAATGTCTTCTTTTTTAAAAACATCTTCCAGTAAATCCCCGGTAGTTTTTTCTCCATTTGGAATTAAAAAATCATCCATTTGCACAATAGTACATGTAGT
>JAGYMJ010000031.1 GCA_018400625.1 Planctomycetota bacterium | reverse complement strand
GCCCTGTGCCGGTGGGATGATGATTAAGCACAAAGTGTCTACGCATTGTCGGGGACTAAACCTTGAAAATGGGGCGCCTGATGGAAAAGTTGTTCTTTTGCCACCGCCGGCCCTGTGCCGGTGGAGCTAATGATTCATTACTACGTAGGCAATGCGCCAGCAAGCCCCCCACCGACCCCGTGTCGGTGGGGGCAATGATTCACTGCTGAGTAAGCGAGACTCTACCCAACCTTCCACCGGTACAGGGCACGGTGGTGATAAAACGACGCACTTTATTGAATATTTACGTCAGAACCAGGATTAATTATGAAAAGATTATCTTGCCAATATCGTCTTTATTCAACTCCCGTTCCGGAATATCTTCTTTTCCTTTTATCGCTTCTTGTCGCTTTGATGACCCCTGTATTAACCGGCAATGAAATAGGGGATAGCACTGAAGCTGAAGACAGTAAAGAAGTAGTTGCTTCCGCCGTTTTAAGTGAGAAGACCCGGAAAGCAGGGCGTGAAGTGACGGTCCACCTTACGCTTGAAATACCGGATAATATGTATGTTTATGCCCATATGATGGAAGCGGGGCTTGCTGAAGATGCTGAAGAACTGCCCTTCCGGGTTTTGGATGTGGCCTGGCCGGAACCTCAAAAGAAAATGGACCCCCAGCTCGAGGAAGAGGTGGAGTACTACGATGGTTCGCTGGAGTTTGATATGACCTTGCGTATATCAGCCGAAGCGGCCCCCGGCGAGACTCCAATACCGTTTTTTGTCGGCTACCAGGCCTGCATCGAAGATATGTGTTTTATGCCCGAAAAACAGTCCCTCTCCCTCAGCTTAACCGTCATGGAGTCGGATGACCTGCCGGACGATGGTGTTGACGGTGAACATGCTGTTGAGGGGGAGGACGATTCAGCATTCATGACGGGGGCGGCAAGATTTACTCAACATCTTGAAGGTTCCGGAATCTTCATGATACTTTTGATTGCTTACCTGGCTGGTCTGGGGCTTTCTCTCACTCCGTGCGTTTACCCTATGATACCTGTAACTATTGCTGTAATCGGGGCGACAAAGACCGAAACGCGCTTGGGCGCTTTTTTGAGATCGATGATTTATGTTTTAGGAATCGTTTTGACATATGCTTTTGTCGGCGTTTTGGCCGCGGCATCAGGTGCGGCATTTGGTGTCCATCTCCAGCACCCCTATGTTTATGCCGCACTGGCTCTGCTTTTCTTTGTGTTTGCCCTTTCGATGTTCGGGCTCTTTGAAATCAACATGACCATGGGGCGGCTGTCGAGATTGCAGGCCCGGTTAAAAGGGAAAGCGGGCCTTGCCGGCATTTTCGCCACCGGCATGCTCTCAGGAGTGGTTGTTACTTCCTGTTCGGCGCCGATTGTCTTTGCCGCCCTTGGTTTTATTGTTGCTTCAGGCGATTTGCTGCAGGGTTTTTTCATTTTCTCCGCTATTGCGTGGGGCATGGGCACGCCTTTGGTCTTAGCGGGGACCTTTAGTGGGGCGCTGCAATCTATGCCGAAATCCGGCGTTTGGCAGAAGACAATTAAAAACCTAATGGGGCTTGCCCTGGTAGGTGCTTCGCTCTATTTCATAAACCTTAGTGCGATTCTTCAGCCGAACCAATTCTCCCTGCTGCTTGCAGCGGCACTTGTTGTTATTTCTGTTTTTGTCGGGGCTTTTGACAGAATAGTTTCTTCCGACGGGGTATGGAGTCGTGGGCGAAAAGCGGCCGGTATCCTCGTGTTTTTTGCAGCGTTGTATTTACTGATCCCTCAGATTGGATTGCAGCAGGCCCGGGATGGTCAACAACAGGGAAGCGTTTCGATGGACTGGATTGAGCTTGAAGAGGGGCTTGAATTGGCCCAACAACAGGATCGTCCGGTCTTTTTATACTTCTCTACCGAACATTGTCCGGCTTGCCGGCGCCTCGAACGCCAAACTTTCCCCGATCCTGAAGTTGTTGCGGTCGCCGAAAATTTTGTCACCGTCAAATATAATGCGGCCCCTTTGCATGGGGAAGGTTCTGAAGAGGTTGAAAGGGTGCTTTCTGAATTTGGCGTCCGCGGTTTTCCAACTATCCTCTTTACCGAACCCGGCGGTGATATTGTGGAAAGGCTGACGGAGGCCGGGTTCTTGAACGCGGAGGACATGATAAAGCTTTTGGAGGAAGCGAATAGGCA
>JAGYMJ010000030.1 GCA_018400625.1 Planctomycetota bacterium | reverse complement strand
GGAGGGTTTAAATCGCAAAATTAATTTGGTAACAAGAAAATCTTATGGTTTCAGGAGCCCGGAAGTGTTAGAAATCGCGCTGTTTCATACTCTGGGGCACTTGCCCGAACCACCAAACACCCACAAATTTCTATGAAGAGGCCAATTATGATATAATGCCCTTCGGTGTGGACAATGCAGGGGTGTATTGGAGCAGGTTGCTGGTGGAAGAAAAATATCTGGGATCGCCCTCGATTTTCTGGAGTCCGGGCCGGGAACTGGACGGGGTGGCTGCCGGTTGGGACCCCATCGACCCGCATGATCCCAACAACGGTACTGCCGGCTATCGTGAAACTGGATACGGTATTAATGTGGGAGTGACTCATTCCCAGGCGGTGCATGAAAGCGACAGCGGGGCTTCAGCCCATTTTGGGCCCGCCCTGCGTCTGGGCGAGGGGAAAGCCCCGCCGTCTTCCGATATGTTGATGTTGGCGGAGTCATATTACTCGATGACCTGGAGAGGCGGCTGGCATTATTCTCGTCGCGGCATATTTAACTACGACGGCGGTATGGTCCGTTCTTATGTGGATGGTCGGGCCCATGCCGGTCCCAGCACGCTTGGCTGGGCCATCTCCCTGGGTGAATCCACTCACTCTGCGGCGAGCGGGCCTGCGCATCCCGATGAACTCGGCTGGGACCCCGACGATGAGAACGGCGATGTGGTCGGTGGGCCTTATGGGGGGCGATGGGTCGAGGGCTGGTCGGCAGTCTGGCAGCAGGGTCCGCCCCGGTTCCACTATTGGCGCACCTTGGGATGGTGGCCGGATAATGTGGACTAACGGCGGACTTTTCGACGAGAAGGGTTTGCCGTGCCTGACCCCCACATGCCGGAATGTGGAGAGCAGAATGTGGAAAATAATGTCTTATCGAACTTGGCCGCATCTCCAACGCGTTCAATAATCGGACGGATTTAATCCTATCTGACCAAAACAGAAAAATCCCCTAAATAATACACATCTGATACTCACTTAAAATGGAGCTGTAATTGATGATGATTGATCAGAAATTTATGATAAAGAAGCTTGTGTTTTTTGTCATGTTTTGGCAGTTCCCGCGGGCTTAAATCATGCGGTCGCCTCCGAAAAGCCTGGGGAAGTCGAAGGCCTGCTCGGCGTAGAGGTTATAGAAGAGACACTCCCCATCTACGATTCGGGCCGCCGAACGATTCGCGACCCGCTTCCCCGCGATGAGTTCCCGCCTATGCGTGTGCTGCTTTCACGTTACCGCTACTGGGCGCAGGACGGGCATATGGATGTGATTGTCCGGCTGGATGATTCGCAGCAAGATGCGCACATTCCCGATTCCGCGCTCATGGTGCGCCTCGAAGATGACGAGGGAAAAGAACTTGCCGGGTTTGAAATAGACCCCGTGCCCGGCGACCAGTTTATATTTTACCCCACACTGCCCGAACGCTTTCTCGGGAAGGGAATTATAGAACTGACCTGGCGCCGCGACGGTGCGGTTCTTGCCGAGGACCGGCAGGAGTTTTTGGTCAAGGTATTTGATGAACCAGGCGGAGTGAACAAGCGAATACCTCTTCGGCTTGCCAATGAAAATGGTGTTGCACTTAAAGCAGTGCCGGTAACGGCCGGAGTACCGTTCCCGCGTGGCGTGCTCGATGACGCAGCCCACCTTCGGCTTGTCGATGAGAACGGCCGGGGAATACCCCTGCAGGTCATGGAGACGGCCCGCTGGTCGAAGTTTGGATCGGTCCGATGGGCGCTCTGTGATTTTACGATCGATCTGGATGGGGGGCCGCGCGAGCTTTTCCTTGAATATGGACCGGATACCCGACGCAGCGAACGAGAAGTCATAATGGTCGAAAAGACCGATGGATTCCCCTTTGTGGATGCCGGCAGGGTCCGGATCGACCGGGGACTGTGGTTCGACGCCGAGCGTGACGGCCGCTATGAGCAGGTGCTGGAGGAGGACGGGTTGAGCGGCGCGTTCGTCGAACATGAAGACGGACGATTTTACGGAGCACCGCTCCGTGATGAATATGAGGTTGAAGAAATCGGTGGGGAGAAAGTGGTTATACGGCGCGAGGGGTGGTACCGGGAGGAGATTGAGAACCGTGAGTTCTGCAAGTATATCACCCGTTATGTCATCCACCGCGACAGCCCGCTCATCCGCATCTTCCACACATGGATTTTCACCGGCGACGGCAACAGGGACAGGATTGCAAACATGGGCTGGCGGTTTTCACTGGCACAGGGATTCGAGCATGAAGCTTTCCTGACCGGTTTCGGCGGGGAGAGGGATTGGCGCAAGGGCCACTACCTCCTGCAGTATGATTACGAGCATTTCGACATCGTTAAAGGGGCAGATGTCGAGGAGTTTGCAGGCGGGCGGGCCGGCGGAGCCGCCGCGGCGCGTGGCAACGGTATAAAGCTTTACTTTGGCGCCAAGGATTTCTGGCAGAACTACCCTTCCGAACTCGAGTTCAGCGATGGTTCGCTGTGGTTTCATAACTGGCCGAAGCACAACCGTGCGGCCGGCCATACCTTTGATAAGGAACTGATGACCGAGCCTTTCACGGGCGAGCCGGCGATTTCTTCTTCTGCAGCACGCTACGAGTACGAAGACCCGGACCGGCTCAGCCGGTCGCAATGGCTGCTGAACGTGCTCCAGCTCAGGTACGCGCATGAGGGCGAAACCCTGGATTTTCGGCTCCCGAGAAGGTTCGGTGAACCGCCGATATGGTCCGAGCGCATCTCCGCCAACTGGCCCGAAGGAGAACCGGATGTGGTTAATGCGCAGGGCGTTTCCCGTACGGAGGAGATGTGGCTGTACATGACGCCGGAAAGCGATTCCACCGGTTTTTTCCGTTGATCGCGCCCGTTGGTTTATGCCGGATAATTTTCCTGACAGGCAGCAGTAAATAATATTGCGCTTACACCGCCGGAAGAACACGGAGAAAGAGCTGATGAGGCAGCGGGGTTCACTGAGGACTTACTGTGCTGTACTATAATCACTGACGATAAGTGTCCAATGAACCACCAATCATCAATCCTTTCACTCAATTGCTCTTTAACCCATCTCTTGCTATGGTGACACCATAAAGTTCCATGTAAAAGTTATCTGACAAGCAAGAAGGGTGAAAAGCTGATCTGGACGCCAAGATTGGTAACCCCTTTTCTGTCGCATCCGCGCAGTATAAGGCTTACTTCCTCGTGTCCGGAAAGTTGCTCTGAAACATCGATCATTATCAGCTCCGGCGGCTCCATGCCGTGAACATCCTCCTCCCATATCACCTCTCCGTCGATCAGCACGCATTTATAAAAAAAACCGGGCCACGCTTCCGGAGGTTCCCCCTCGTCATAATAATCGTCGTCGGCCATAAAAACGAGATGATAGCGACCGGTGGGGGTGGGGGGCACCTTGATGTTTTTTTCCGCTTCGGCGTATGTTCCAGCTTCAGATGGAGTATTATAGGGAAAGGTAAAGCGTATCACTTCGCCGTCGCTGAAGGCACGCCAGTCGCCTTTTACTGAAGTTTGCCAGTCTGATAAGTTGACGGGAAAAGTTTGTATTTTATCATCATGAAGTTTTTCGTATTTTTCTGATATTCTCCCGAAGGCCTCGGCCGTGGATGCATGGGAATACCACGCGCCCTCCAGTTCTTCTGCAAGGGCGCTGTCGGCGCTTTTTGCTTTGAGTTCGCCCAGGAGGCTTCTGAAATGGGATTCTTCAGGGCAGGTATTTTTTGACAAAAAACGTGCCGGTGAATGGCGCAGATCAAAAAGAGTCTGTATCTCCTCCGCGCAGGCAAGCACCGCATCCACCGCAGCGGGCCCGGCCACCAGACTTATGGCATCGCGCAATGCCCGCTCCGGCTCATACCCGCCGGGATTCCACAGATACTGGGCAAGGACTATATTGGCAATTAAACCGAGACGGGAGCCGTCGCAGCCATAATTGAAACGGATCCCCTTGCTTATACGATAAAAGTCAGATGGATAAGATGTTCGAAACGGATGGAGCATATACCAGGCATACATATATGGATACCCAAAATCACTCTCCACCCTGAATACAGTATTGTCCCATAATAAAGGCTTACTGCCTATGATTTTTTCGAACCTGAGTGCCTGCGTGCGGGTGATTTGCCGGGAAACCACATCTGGGCCGGACCACATCAAAACGATGTCATCCGGGATATTTTCCGTCAGCACCTCATAATACTGCGACACTTCCGGCTCGGTAAATGCCCTGGAACCTTCGTAATAGGGAGGACAAAACACGAGAGAAGTTTCCGGAAACCCTTTTTTGTTGATGTTTTTACGCAATTCGCCGAGCAGGTCGGCATGTGCGGACGCTTTGTCACGGTAGTGAAGACGGTCTTGTTCAGAAAGATCGGAAAAGTCATCGGCGCGCAGCAGGATGTCCTTAACTCCGGCATCAAGAAGTTTCAGGCATATTGCCAATAATTTTTCCCTGTCAGATTCACTGGAGATCGTTAAGGTGTATTCGCCTTTCGGGTCGCCGGCACGGCCGAAAGGATGGACCTGGAACATGATGTCGATCATACCGGTTTCGGCAACTGC
>JAGYMJ010000029.1 GCA_018400625.1 Planctomycetota bacterium | reverse complement strand
GCTACGGTTGGAGTTTTAGACACGTAGTGCTTAATCAACATCCCACCGGCACAGGGCACGGCGGGGGAACAACGTGGTTCACTGAATACTTACTGTCGATCAAGATTAGGGCGAAAGATTAAGGTAAAAGATTAGGGAATGCTATTTATGATATCGACCCTTTTGTGTCGAAGTATGATCACTCAATGCCTTTCCCGTGTAAGACCGGCCGCATTTCATGACCTTTTCCGGCGGGCCCTGAGCAATTATTTTACCGCCTTGATCGCCGCCCTCCGGGCCGAGATCAATGATATGATCCGCATTCTTAATGATATCCAGATTGTGCTCAATGATCAGGATTGTGTTGCCCATATCCGCCAGACCGTGAAGAGTCTTCAGTAATTTTTTTATATCTTCAAAGTGCAGCCCGGTCGTTGGTTCATCGAGGGCGTAAAGTGTATTGCCGGTTGAGACTTTACCGAGTTCGGCCGATAATTTTATTCTTTGCGCTTCACCGCCGCTGAGGGTATTGCTGGGCTGGCCGAGTTTAATATAGGACAGCCCCACGTCGCGAAGTGTTCTGAGCCGACGTTCTATCGGGGGATAATTTTTGAAAAAATCGAGGGCTTCTTCGACCGTCATATCCAGTACGTCGGCAATATTCTTGTTTTTAACGGTAATTTGCAGGGTTTCATCATTATATCGTTTACCGTGACATTCTTCGCATTCGACTTTGATGTCCGGCAAAAGGCTCATCTCTATCTGTCTTTCACCCATCCCGTTACACTCGGGGCAGCGTCCTTCTTTATTGTTGAACGAAAATCGTCCAACGCCGTACCCGCGAATGTTTGACTGTTTTGTATCGGCAAAGACCCGCCGGATATGGTCGAAAACTTTTGTATAAGTCGCCGGCGTTGAACGCGAAGTTTTTCCTATAGGCGTCTGGTCGATAATCAGCACTTTATCAATCTTTCCGATCCCCTCAATTTTTTTATGCCTGCCCGGTTTGACACGGCTGTTGTTTATATATCTTGACAGCGATCTGAGCAGTATATCGTTGATTAATGTGCTCTTACCGCTGCCGCTGACACCTGTTATACAGGTTATCAGCCCGAGCGGAAGCGTAACATTTATATTTTTCAGGTTATGTTCTTGTGCACCGAGTATCCGCAGCCGGGCGTTTTTTTTTGGTTTTCTGCGTCGATTCGGCGTTTTTATGGATAAACTGCTGGATATATACTTTCCGGTTAAAGAGCGGTCGTTTTTTTTTAACCCTTCCAGAGTGCCATTGTAAACCACTTTTCCTCCTTTATTTCCCGCTCCGGGGCCGAGGTCTAAAACCCAATCCGCACGTCTGATGGTTTCGGGGTCATGTTCTACCACAATGACCGAATTGCCGGCCTCCTTGAGTCGCACGAGCGCGTTGAGCAGGCGGGAGTGATCCCGATGATGGAGTCCGATGGACGGTTCATCCAGGATATAGCAGACACCGGTAAGGGCGCTGCCGATCTGGGTGGCGAGTTTTGTGCGCTGCGCTTCACCGGTGCTTAAGGTCCCAGTGAGGCGGCTGCATTGCAAATAATGCAGTCCAACCTCCAGCATGAAGCCGAGACGTTCCCGCAGTTCTTTCAGGATAGGGGCCGCAATTTGTCCTCTTGAGCCGCGGAACCCAAGTTTTTCAAAAAAATCTTTTGCCTCTCCTATCTGCATTTCTGTGACTTCATTGATGTTTTTCCCTTCGATCGTCACGGCTAATGCCTCCGGCCGGAGGCGGGTTCCCCGGCATTCTTTGCATTCTACCGGGCTTATATAGCGCCCGAGCTTTCTTACGGTGCTTGGGGATCGGGTTCGTTTTTGGAGTCTCTCCAGGGAGGGGATGACGGCCATTTTATAGAGATTTTTATCTTTCTCCCTCAAACCGTCTCCGAAGAGAAGTGCGGAGACCGTTTCGGGATGGAGCTCACTGAAAGGCTTCGAGGTATCAGCATGGATGCTGCGTGCGAGTTCCATAAGATTGTTCTTCAACCGGCGTCCGGTGGAACCGCGCCATCTGTGAAACGGCTCAACAGCGCCCTCCTCAAGGCTCTTGTTTTCATCCGGGACAATAAGTTCTTCATCAAACCGGTCAACCGTGCCGCGCCCCTTACAGCAAGGACATCGCCCGTAAGGACTGTTGAAAGAAAACAGTTGCGGGGTGGGTTCCAGTATGCCGGTATTACAGTCCGGGCAGGAATATTTTTGGTTGAAGATCATTTCTTCCCCTTCCTGTGGCAGCGCCAGACAGACGCCGTCACCTATGTCGAGCGCCATGCGCACACCGTCGGAGAGTCGGTCGTCCGTTGGCGTGCGAACGCCTTTGACGACGATACGGTCGATTATAACATCTATATCATGCGTTTTATAACGGTCAAGAAGTTCCACATCGTCGAGGTCGTAAACCTTGCCGTCGATACGCGCCTTTACGAACCCCCGGGCTCTGATTTTGTCAAACAGTTCCCTGTAGTGACCTTTTCGCCCCCTGACAAGAGGGGCGAGCAAGGTGAGGCGGGTGCCGATCGGCAGGGAAGACAGCTCGGCGGCTATTTGTTCAAGTGACTGGTTCACGATGGGTTGACCGCAATCCGGGCAGTGGGGCGCGCCTGCTTTAGCAAACAGCAGACGCAAATAATCATATATTTCGGTGACTGTAGCCACTGTTGACTGCGGGCCTCCACCGGCGGGTTCCTGTTCAATCGCAACGGTGGGGGGGAGTCCGCTTATACGATCGCACTCGGGCCGGGGCATCTGCTCCAGGAACTGCCTTGCGTAGGAAGAGAGGCTCTCGATATAGCGGCGTTGACCTTCGGCATAAATCGTATCAAAAGCGAGCGATGATTTTCCGCTGCCGCTTATACCCGTGATAACGACGAATTGATCATGGGGGAGCCTCACTCCGATATTTTGTAGATTATGAGTCCGTGCGCCTTCAACATTAATTGTGGCGTTTTTTTTGTTTTCTTGAGTTTCCATACCTGTACCTATGTAATGTTCTCAGGATTCCGTCGTCCCGGCGATGACATTGTTTTTAAGTGTTCAGTGAAGTGCGTAGTTTTATCACCACCGTTGCCTGTGCCGGTGGGGTG
>JAGYMJ010000028.1 GCA_018400625.1 Planctomycetota bacterium | reverse complement strand
CGGCATATTGCGGTATCATCTTCTCCATCGCATTTCTGCGCGGCAATTGGGGCCAAAAAGGTATATCCAGTCCCGCCCCCAGCACAAACTCGACAGCGGCCTCCGGGTCGGTAAAAGGAAGGCTGCCGATACCGGTTGTATGAAGTTTACCAGATAATTTATTCTCCATAGATTTGACCCCCACCCCAGATAACATGTTTGTAAATGGTAAGCTCCGGCAGCCCCATCGGGCCACGGGCATGGAACCGGTCGGTTGAGATGCCTATTTCGGCGCCCATACCGAGCGTTTCACCGTCACAGAACATCGTTGATGCGTTCGCCATCACCACGGATGAATCGACCTGCTCGATGAATCGTTGGGCGTCGGAATAGTTTTCGGTGACAATCACATCGGTATGAGCCGAGCCATAGACTTCGATATGTTCCATGGCTTCCTCTATACCATTCACTATGCGGAACGAGTAAATCTTATCAAGATACTCGGTCCCCCAATCATCTTCACTTGCCGGGACGGCTTCGGAAGACAGAGCGCAAGTCTTTTCGCATCCACGGACCTCAATCCCGTTTTGGGTTAATTCAGAGACCAGTTCAGGCACCCATTCTTCCATAGAAGAGTCCACCAGCACGGTTTCAGCGGCGTTGCATACCGCCGGCATGAGCAGTTTGGAATCCAGTGCAATATTCAGTGCCTTTTCCCTGTCGGCTTCACGGCCGATATAAACGCTGCAAACGCCTTCATAATGTTTGATGACGGGAATTTTGGATTGACTGGCGACTGTTTCAATCAGCTTTTTTCCCCCACGCGGTATAACAAGATCGATTTCCTGAGGTCTGTTCAGGAGCTCATCAACCTGCTGGTGGGAGAGCTGGAGCACCTGGACCGCTTTGGGCGGCAGCCCGGCGGTTTCCAGCGCTTTACGCCACAGTTCATTGAGCAGAGTATTGCAATTGGACGCTTCGGAACCGCCTTTACAGATGATGGCATTCCCGCTTTTCAGGGCAAAGGCGCCGGCGTTGACTGTCACATGCGGTCGGGCCTCATAGATCATCAATAGAACACCGAGCGGCACCTGCATACGCCCGACGAGCAGGCCGTTTTCCGTGCGCTGCATGTCCTTAACCTGCCCTACCGGATCGGGCAGACGCGCTATTTTCGCCAACGAACGGATCCGGCTGTCGATTTTAGCTTCATCGAACAACAGCCGGTTGACGAGCGATTCGGCGATGCCGTCACGTTCGGCGGCCTCCATGTCTTTTTTATTGGCTGCCACCAATTTTTGTTTATTATCCTCTAAAAGCTCCGCCATCGCCATCAAACATGCATTTTTGGCGGTCGTATTCACCCGGGCAAGAGTTTTACTCGCTTCACGGGCGCTTCCTGTAATCTGTTCTATTTTTTTGTTTCTTTGATTCATAAAGTTTTTAATCTTATTCGTTTTTTTCCATCCTCACTTTTAAAACCTGACTGCAGCAGTAAGTCCTCAGTGAATCCCGTTGATTGGGGGTTTCTACCGCCGGTTTGTCCGGGTGGAGGAGTATTTGTGCACGACGATAACTTTGCCGCCCTTGGCCTCGCCCCCCGCGTCTCTGCCCAGGGGGGGACAAGCCCGGCAGTAACGTGTTTCACTGAATATTTACCGGCAACACATATTTTTTCTGTCAACCTCGTAATCACCTAACAATTTTAGATTTAGGTGCAATTTTCATAAAGTTTAACACATATCGGACACTAATGCAAATAAAAAGTATGGTTGAGGAATTTGCGCTGTGACGTTTTTTTGCGGGTGCCGGGGCGCAAATTGTCTGACGATCCGCTCCATGTCCTGCGCTCTCCGTGCGCAAATTCCTTATTTTCCCCTGTCTGCCGCCAGGCAGGCTTCGGAAAGGATTTTTAAGGGATTCAGGCGGCTAAATCCACTTTCCAGGGCGCACCAGGCTCCCTATTGAAGGACCCGCCCTATACTCCTGGTCGGCCTCCTTTTTCTTGTTTTCACGTATCCGCCCCAAAGCCATTGAAAACATCACGATCAGAGCCAGACCACAACGAAGCTTCATCTTGCGGCGCGTGCGGATAAGGCGATTCTCAAAACCGCAGGACACATCAAGCCGGCTGTTGGCCCCCTCCACGGCTGCGCGTTTTTTTGTAAAGACGCCCGAATTTTGCAACCCTTAGAATGGTGAATATATGTCTCTCATCACACACACTTTACCACAAAAGAACAGGCCATGCACTTTCTTTATTAGACCCTCCAATAATGCGCGATGAGTTTATTACGCGCCCAAAACGAAAAACACAGCGCCCATGACTCCATCGCTGAATATCTTAGCTCTTTGGATAGCAGAATCTCTTCTTTTTGCCGTTGTCTTTCTTGACACATCACGGACGAAAAAGTAGAATCCTCGCCATCCCTTGGTTCAAAACCCAGGAATTTCGATATTTTCAGGAGAGTGTATGAGCAGAAACGTAAATCCTCAGTGAACGACATGGAATTTAATTCTGATTTGGGAAACAACAATAGTATGACCTGCAAATGGAAAGCGAATTGGCTGGAGACAAAGGAGCATTTTCTCAAATGGTGGGATCATCAAGGGCTAGCAATGACGGTCGTCGATCCTTCAGCTTCTTCTGAACCCCATGAAACGGTAGATGAGCCGTGGGAGACCGATTCGGTTGAAAAAAAACTGACCAGCCCGCAATTGAGGGCGCGTCTCAACCATTACAACCTGGCACACAAAAGCTACCCTGCCGACAACCTGCCGATAGCCCGTACCAATATAGGCCCGGGATCCCTTGCTCTCCTTCTGGGCTCTGAACCACGATTTTCGCAGGAGACAGTTTGGTTTAACCCCACTATTCAAGCCGTAAAAAATCCCGAATCGCTCCCCCCTTTCCGGTTCGATCCGAAGAACAAATGGTGGAACGTTCACGAAACGACTTTAAAAGAATGCGCCTACCTGGCAGAGGGAAAATACATGGTCGGGTGTCCTGATCTGGTTGAGAACATCGACATCCTGGCAGCGCTGCGGGGTTCACAGACGCTGCTTTTCGACATGATCGAACGTCCGGAATGGGTGGAGGAGAAAGTCCTTGAAATAAATAAGGTCTTTTTTGAGGCCTACAAACGCATTTACGATATCATTAAAAGATGGGACGGAAGCAGTGCATTTTGTGCTTTTGAACTCTGGGGACCGGGGAAAACTGCAAAAGTTCAATGTGATGCCTCAGCCATGTTTTCACCGGAGATGTTTGAACGGTTCGTTGCACCTGCCCTTTCACAACAGTGCAAATGGCTTGATTATTCGATGTTCCATCTGGACGGTACCCAGTGCATCCCCCACCTTGATATTCTCCTCGGGATCGAAGAACTTGATGCCGTTGAATGGACGCCCCAGGCTGGAATCGAGGGCGGCGGGAATCCCAGGTGGTATGATCTGTACCGCCGCATTCTCGATGCCGGAAAATCCGTCCAAGCCGTAGGCGTAAAACCAGAAGAAGTGAAACCCCTTCTCGAAACCACGGGGGGGAAAGGGATGTATATCAAAGTCACAAACCCCGATGAAACTCAGCTACGTGAACTCCTTATCCTGGCCGATAAATACCGTTAGTGTGAAAGTTTGGGGTCCCCATAGCAAATGCCCTAATAAAGACTTTCCTGTAACAGGAGGTGTCATAATCAGCTCCGGAAAGCTGCTTGCAGGCGTTTTTCGTATTAATTCAGAGCCCTCTCCTGCTTCCATTCCAAAGCGGCACTCACCGTGCCGCACTCCTTAAAGAGTTCTCTGGGGATCTCAGGGCCACTTTCGACCAGTATTAACCGGGAAGAACGGCAATGCAGCGCTTTTAAGCGGCCTACATCCTCTCCGGCAACGGAGTGTTAGGGGCAACAGCATCTTTAGGGTAAGGATTGTCTTTGCCGAAAACCAGCATCTGTTCACGTGTCTCCACGGTGATAAATGTTTCATCCACCAGCATATGTTCATTGTCATTCCACAGGGCTTCGGCATCGAGCCGGAGGTGACGGATGAAAAACGGATAGGCCGCTATGCGCTTGGAGGGGCCGTAATTATGACCTTCCAACGGGAAATGAGCGTTCTGCACCAGGTCGGCCGCGCCATAAAGACCATAGACATGCTGAATATAAGGGAATTCCGTCTGCGGCATGTGTTTTGTCCAATCATTGCCGTTGGAGAGCAAAAGCTGCGGTCGCGGCGCCGTCAATGCCGCTATTTCTGCATTATTGGTTTTATGGTTCGGCCCCCAGTGTACAGGCATACCGCTCTCACAATCGCAACCGCCGAAAAAATGGGCCGAGACCTGGCAGCATGGCACGGAAACGGCCACACGCTGATCGACGGCCGAGAGCATAAAGGTCTGGGAAGCACCGCCTGAATTCCCTGTCATGCCCAGGCGTTGGGGATCAACATGATCGAGTGACTCAATAAAATCCAGGGCGCGAATACTGTTCCAGGTCACAAGTCGCAGTACCTCCGGTATCTCCTTATGTGACCAGCCGACCTCTTTAGAATCACCATAACCGGGCATATCATACTGGAAAACAACCGCTCCCATACGCGCAAGGACGGCGCATCTTGCCTGCCGCCCCGGAACGAACCTGCCACCGTGTCCATGGGGGCACAGTATGCCGGCCAATGGCGGTTTCATATCGACAGGGCTGTAAAGGGTACCGGTAACATAAAAACCGGGGAAACTCTGGATGGCGACGCTCTCCGCCATATAGCCGTCATACACACGCTTATTAAAATACATGGGGCTTAAAGGCGTTTTCTCGGGCAATGGAGTTAGTTTAGCGCCGTCAAGTATGCCCTGCTTTATACGCCTCTTGCGCATTTCCCATTCAGAAAGGTCGGAGTATGTATTTTTGAACTCTTCAAGCTCCAATGCGGCTTCCCTGGGGCTCTGAACATGCCCCTGACGAATTTTACATGCGTTCTCTTTTTGACCGACTTTTGCATTTTCCATAAAAATTTTTTCCATTTCAAACAAAGATTAAATTGCATACCGTGTAACACAGTAAGTCTTCAGTGGTAAGTCCTCAGCACTTGACCTTCATTCCACGTAAATAATGTGATGAAAGGCTGCCAGCTCCGTGGTATAA
>JAGYMJ010000027.1 GCA_018400625.1 Planctomycetota bacterium | reverse complement strand
GACGCTTGAAAGCGTCCACTACGAGCCGGGTTTTCGGCCAGGGCCCTAGCGGAAGCGGAGGATGCCGTGCCCGATCAGCAGTTCTGTCCCGTCATGCCCGACCGGGAGATTGACAGAAGTTTTTACGCCGAGCACGACGGAAAGCGGGTTTATCTATGCTGTGCTCCCTGTATTGCCGGTGGTGCTCAGGGTCAAAAAAGTTGAACGTTCAGTTACTTCTACAGAACTCTTTCGATAAATTCTTATGCATAAAATTTTATACTTAAAAAAGGAGTCATCAAATGCCCATTGATCCAGTATGCGGAATGGAAGTCAGTGAAGAGAACGCGGCGGCCAAAGTGCAGCATGGCGGCGAAACGTATTATTTTTGCAACATTTCCTGCAAAAATAAATTCGAGGAAAATCCGGAGCAATATCTTGGATCTGATGAAAATGGGGAAGATGAATCACGTCCTATCCCCGCTCCCGAGGAAGAACACGCAGCGGAGACGGAGGGTGAGAACGTCAGCGGCGCCGGTGCCACCTCCACCCTCACCCTTTCCGGCATGAGCTGCGCAAGCTGCGCCTCCAATATAGAGAAAGCGCTGAAAAAGACGCCGGGCGTCCAATCGGCCTCCGTTAACTTCCCCGCCGAACGTGCGAGCGTCACTTACGATCCTTCCGCCGTCACTGCCGCGGATCTCATTGAGACCGTGGGCGGGGCGGGATACGGAGCGGAAGTTCTGTCCGATGAAGAACCCGGAGAAGAAGGTGAACACCAGGACGCAGAACTGGTTTCATCCCGTCGCAAAATGATCGTTGCCTGGTCGATAACTCTTCCCATGATGGCCGTTATGATAGCGCACATTTTCTTTGACGTGACCATACCCGCCTACAACATTCTCATGCTGGTACTGGCGCTGGGCGTTATAACACTGTCCGGAAAGGAAACGTTTGAAAGCGCCGCCAAAAGCCTCACGCACCTCGCCCCCAACATGGATGCGCTCATCGCACTGGGCACGGCCGCGGCGTTTATTACCGGCCCGCTCGCCGCTCTGGGGCTCGGCATCGACAACTACTCGGGGGTGGCCGCCATGATACTGGCCTTCCACCTTGCGGGCAGGTATATCGAGGCCATCGCCCGGGGGCGCGCAAGCAAGGCGATCCGCCAGCTTATGGAGATGGGCGCCAAAAGTGCGCGTGTTCTGAGGGATGGAGAAGAAGTGGAGGTTCCCATCGGTGAAGTGAAAAAGGGCGACCTCATGATCGTACGGCCCGGAGAGAAAATCCCCGCCGACGGTGTGGTGACCGAGGGACGAAGCTCGGTCGATGAGTCCATGGCCACCGGCGAGTCCATTCCGGCCGTGCGCAGTGAAAACGATGAAGTGATCGGCGCCACGGTCAATCAGGACGGCCTGCTCAAAATCGAGGCCACGCGGGTGGGCCAGGATTCTTTTCTTGCCCAGGTGGTGGAACTGGTGCGCGAGGCCCAGGCGACCAAGGTGCCGGTGCAGGCGTTTGCCGACCGCGTCACCAGCTATTTCGTGCCGACGGTGATCTCCATCTCCATTATCACATTTATCATGTGGGTGGTTTTTCCGGACCAGTTTCAGTCGGTGGCGGCGTGGGCGAGCGGTTACCTGCCCTGGGTCGATCCCACCCTCGGTCGCTTCTCCCTGGCCGTGTTCGCGGCCGTTGCGGTGATGGTCATCGCCTGCCCCTGCGCGCTCGGACTGGCCACCCCGACGGCGCTCATGGCCGGCAGCGGACGCGGCGCGCAGAACGGCATACTTATCCGATCCGGCGAAGCCATCGAACTCATGAAAGAGGTGCGAACGATTGTCTTCGACAAAACCGGCACGCTCACCCGCGGCGAACCGGTCGTTACCGACGTCATGCCGCTCGGTGACGTGAGTGAACGGGACCTGCTTTACCGGGCCGCAACGCTCGAGAACAGCTCCGAACATCCCCTCGCCCGGGCCCTCGTGGCCAAAGCCGGCGAGGAAGGAATCGAGATCGGGGAAAGCTCCGATTTCCGGGCGGTAACAGGGCGCGGAATAGTGGGCAGCGTCGATGGCCACCGGATAGCGGTGGGCACGCGCGCCCTGATGGAAGAGGAAAAAATCGACTACTCCCCGGCTGAAGAGACCATAAAGAAACTCGAAGAAAATGCCCGAACCACTATGCTTGCAGCTATCGACGGCAAGGTCGTCGGCGCGCTTGGTCTGGCCGATACACTGAAACCCGGCTCCGCGGAAGCTGTGAAAGAACTCGGGAAGATGGGGTTTAAAATGGTGATGATAAGCGGTGACAACCAGCGCACCGCCCGTGCTATAGCCCGCGAGGCCGGTATTGAAGGGGTTATTGCCGGAGTGATGCCCGATCAAAAAGCGGCGGAGATAAAGCGTATTCAGGAGGAAAGTGGGCCCGTGGCCATGGTGGGCGACGGCATCAACGACGCCCCCGCGCTGGCACAGGCCGATGTCGGGATAGCGCTGGGCACCGGCACGGACGTGGCCATTGAAAGCGGCGACATTACGCTCGTACGCGGTGAGCTCGAGGCCGTGGTCAGTGCGGTGAAGCTGAGCCGGGCCACCTTCCGCAAGATCAAACAGAACCTTTTCTGGGCGTTTTTCTACAACGTTGTGGCCATCCCCACGGCCATGCTGGGGCTTCTGCATCCGGTGATGGCCCCCATTGCCATGGCGCTCAGTTCGATCACCGTAATTTCGAACTCGATCAGGCTGCAGTGGGAAGATATCCGGGCTAAGTGAGTTGGCGTTTACCCGTTTCCCCTACCGCTGCCGGACGCTTGCGTCGGTTTTCAGAGGCGGGGTGGATGTTTTGCTGTGGGCTTTGCCAGCACGGGCGCCGGCAGCGGTTACCAGCGCGGTAAACGTCCAAATCAACTGAAAAAGCAAAAAGAGCACAAACAGGGGGCATTGCAATTTCCTTCGATCCAGTAAGTCTGCGACCACGTAAGTATTCAGTGAAACACGTTACCGCCGGGCTTGTCCCGGTGGAACGG
>JAGYMJ010000026.1 GCA_018400625.1 Planctomycetota bacterium | reverse complement strand
GCGCGGTTTCCTCCGAGGTGCCGGTGACGGTTCTCAGGGCGCAGCCCCAGGTGCTCCGGTGGCCGTCGGCCTCCGGGATCACCTACGGCGAAACGCTGGCGGAGTCAGAGCTTAGCGGTGGCTATGCTGACTTGCCGGGCAGCTTCGCATTTTCCCACGAATCATTTGCGCCGGACGCGGGGGAATACATGGCCGATATAACTTTTATGCCGGATGATAATGATCATTACAGCGAGTTATTCGGAGCGGTTCCCGTTACAGTCCAAAAAATGCCGCTGGAAGATGAGGGGGAGCTTGATGGGTATTCACTTTTGGAGTATCAGTATCCCGAAACAACTGCTGAAGGCGGGATGAGGGGTTTAAGATACGAGGAATTGGGCCGTGCTATCGAGGACAAAGCAGCGCTGGAAGACCGTTCGGCGGAGCCGGGTACAGGATCCGAAAAACCCTATTTACAGGGGCTTAGCGGACTTCAGCGGTCGGCTGTAATGGTGGGGAAAGAGCCGGCTTTGGTCTGTGGTGGAGCAGGGACCGGGAAAACAAGGGTGCTGGCATCCAGAATAGCCCGTTTAATTGAAAGCGGAGTCAAACCCGAAAGCATTTTGCTTTTGACTTTCACCAGCCAAGCCTGCCGGCAGATCATTTGCAGGGCCAGTGAAATGCTCAATAATGATGGTGCGATGAAAGTAAGGTTTGGTAAGCTTCAGTCGCTGATAGGATCCATTTTTATTAACCATCGTGACCACATGAACCTGCCGCCTGAAGCATCGATATTGGATCCTCCCGACTCCAGATATTTTCTTTTTACGATTCGCAAGAGGCGGGGTTTTGACAGCAGTGATACGGCGTATATGCGGAAGGAGAGGATTTATGATATCATTTCCAGGTCAAAAAACTGCCGAATCCCCATCCAGGAGGTCGTCGAGAGGTATTACGGTACCTCCGTACAGCATGCCGGGCATATTGAGTCGATCTACAATGCTTATGAGGAAGCTAAAAATGAGGGGGTTCTTCTGGACCGAGAGGATCTTACAGATCACCTTATTGATGTTTTGAAGTCAAACGGCCGTTTGAGACAAACAGTTCAGGATAAGTGGCGTTATGTGCTTATTGATGATTACCAGGAAACGAATAATGCGCAGAGAGAATTGATAGACATTATTGCGGAAGGCCATAAAAGTATTATGGTCGCCGGGGATGAGAACCAGAGTGTGGAGTCCCGCTGGGGAGCCAACTACGGAAATCTCCTGAGCTTTCCTTCAAGATACCCGGGCGCCAGGGTCTTCAGGCTGGAGGAGAACTGGAGAAACAGCAGGGGAGTTGTTAATTTCGCCAACAATATAGTCCAAAACTCCAAAACGGGTTATAAAACTGTAGCACACGGGGAAAGCATACCCCTTTCAAAGCCTGTATTCAAAACGCTGGCAAACAAGAGAGCCGAGGCAAAGTATATCGTTGATAAAATTGTCGGGATGAACCAAAAGGGCCGTGCTTATGGGGACATGTCCATATTATACCGGGTTTCGAATCATGCAGATTTCATCAGAACCGAGCTTGAGGAGGCCGGCATACCGTATGTTGTAACAGGTGAATTGCGGTTTATGGAGCGGGGTCATATCAGAAATGTGGTTGCCCTGCTCAGGGTGGCATCGAACTGGCATGATCTCGTCTCATGGGACAGGCTTTTGACGAATCTTTATGGTTTGGGGCGGGTCACTGCGGATTCATTGATTGAATCTCTACTGAACAACCGTGGCGAGATAGAGATCTCCGGTTACTCTGACAGGCGTTTTTACGATGAACTAAGCGAATTGAAGCAGGTCGTTAATAAGATCGCCAATGACGGGTGCGGTGTGCCGGAGAAGCTGATGATAATTAAGCACCATTATGACTCTCTTTTTAACTCGCGGCGTAAGATTTCCGGGTATATCCGCAAAATGCAAAAAGACGATATCGATTTCTTACACCGCAGGGCGATGGGGTACAATGATTTAGGGGCTTATCTGACAGACTTGGAACTGGACCCCCCATCGGATAAGTTTATCGGCAAAAGTTCTCCGCCGGCAAATGATCCCGAAAGTGCCGGCTTTTTGACCTTGTCCACCGTATCCCATGCAAAAGGTCGACAATGGGATGTAGTTTTTATACCCCACCTACTGGACGGACTGTTTCCGGCCGAACGCTCGTTTCATAACTTTGAAGAGCTGGAACAGGAGAGGCGCATATTTTATGTTGCAGTTACACGTGCCGCAGAGCATTTGTTTCTAACACGGCCTTCTTGTTCTTCCACCTGGAACAAGGATTTCAGCCTGCCTTCGCGATATCTGGCCGAAATATACGAGGCAAATCAAGTTAACAGGGAGGATAGATGTCATGTATAAAGAATATTGGAAACTTAATGAAATGCCTTTTGAAAATAATTTTGATCTCAGATACCTGTATCTTTCCAGCCAGCATGAAGAGGCTGTAACGCGTATGATTTATGTGGTTAAAAACAGACGCCACGGAGGGGTTTTATCGGGGGGATACGGCATGGGCAAGACATTGCTAATCAGTTATTTAGTTCAACAGCTTGAGCTCTCTGAATGGGGTTTTCAAGTTGTCAATATAAAGGATCCTTTTCTCAGCATGCAGGAGTTTTACAGGGAGTTTTTCAAACAGGTTGATGGCCGTTTCATCGAGAAATCCCAGGAAGACCGCATGATAACCAATATGGAAAAAACCCTGGTCAATATACATAATGAAGAAGGGCATATGGTCGTGGTGATTGACGATGCCACGTTCATTCCGATAGAGACTTTGAAGGAACTCCACCTTTTGCTTGATCTTTGCCATCCTAAAACCCAGCAACCGCTGCTGAGTATGCTGCTGAGCGGCCATTATGGCGGGGTTGACGCGCCGTCGGAAATACCCGTCCCCGCCCTCCGCCAGCGCCTCCCGCTCCGGTGTGACCTTGAAATGTTTTCCGAGGATCAATGCGCCGAATACATTCAGCATCGACTTGAAGTGGCGGGTTCGGCCAACAGCCTTTTTACTGAGGATGCCGTGAAAATGATAGCGGATAAATCCAAAGGTGCGCCGCGTTCCATCAACAATATCTGCGATCTCGGTCTTTTTATAGGCTATTCACAGGATGCGGTAAAGGTGGATGTGGATATTATTGAAACGGTTACGGCTGAAATTGCCCATTCTCTGGAGTAAAACTCATATGGGATTTTTCTTTCGTCATTACTGTCTTTTTTATATTTTTACCCTCCTTCTCATGCTGCAATCTGTTTCGGGGGATGCTGAGCAGGCGACAGAACGGCCGGGGACTTCCGTTGGTTCCGATGATTACGGCCGCGTCCAGTTGCTTCTCGAACAAGGGGTTTACGGCGAGGCCGCACGGGAGCTTGAGGCACGTCTGGAAGAGGATCCCGATGATGTTTCCGCGCGCAGGATGCTGTGCCGTGCTTACGCCGAGATGAAAGAATATCAGAAGCTTCTCCACAACGCAGAGGTTCTGTTGGAAATGCATCCGGACGATGAAGACGCCGGGGAGTGGGTGGCGACGGCAAAAAAAGAGTTGGATGCCGCTCTTCCCGAAATGCGCCGGGGGTTGGAGGCTTCCCTCGTTGTCGATCCGGAGAATGTCAGGGCCAGGCTCGAACTTATCGGGCTGCTGGAACGGGCTGAAGAGTATGAAGAGGCCATGCATCATTTCCAGGTGCTCATCCGCCAGAGACCGGACGATATTGATCTTACGCTGCGTTACGCGCGTTTTCTGGCCAACGCCGGCCTGCTGGAAAAGGCAGAAAACTCCTATCTCCGTTATCTTGAAGAAAAGCCCGATCCGCAGGTAAAAAATGAAATGCTCGATGTGATCCTGCGCAGGGGGCGGGTGTTATTTGATAGCGAACGGTATGACGAGGCGGTCGCGCATTTTGAACGTGTTGTAAAGCTTTACCCCGAAGAACTCCGGTTGCGCCTTCAATACGCTCGTATGCTTTCCTGGGCGGGATTTTTCAGTGAGTCCATCGAGGTCTATCGTGAGTATATAGAATTGACCGATGATCCCCGCCAGGCCCTGTTTGAAAAATACCGTGTGCTGGCGTGGGATGAACAGTACGTGCCGTCCGCCCTTGGGCTGCGTGAATTTATCGAAAGATACCCCGAAGACCTGGATGCGCGTGCGCTGCTGGCCGACCTGTACCGCTGGACCAACGATACGGAAATGGCCGCAGAGCTTTACGGTGATATTCTGGAAGAAAATCCGGAGCATGAGGCCGCACTGCGCGGGATGAAAGAAATTGAGCAGATTGAGGAGATACGCATGGAAGAGACGCAAAGACTCAGCATACCTTACCTGGAGGAACGCGTTGATCAAGACCCCGAAAATCTCGGCGATCGGCTCCAGTTGGCGCGTCTGTACGGCGTGGCGGGCCGCTACCGGGAAGCATGCGAACAATTCAGCTTTTATCTGCGGGAAAGGCCGGAGGATATGGCCGTAAGGAGGGAGTATGCCAATGCGCTGGGTTTCAGGGGGCAATACGGTGAGGCGGTGCGTGAGTTTTGGAAATATCTCGAGGAATTTCCCGATGACGTGACGGCTCGCATGCAGGTAGCCAACTACCTTAAGTGGGATGAGAAGATTGAAGAGGCTAAGCGGGAATTGCTCAAGATTGTTGAGATCGTTCCCGGCCATAAGGATGCGCACTGGCAGCTTGCACAAATATCCCGTCTTGCAGAGGATTGGGATGCAGCTCTGTTCCATTACGAAAGGCTTCAGGAAAAAGCGCCCGGCTATAAAAGCGTGGATGCCCGGATCCGCCGTATAAAGAATCATCCCCGTTACCGCTTGTTCGATCTGGAGCGCAGGGTTGATAAGAACCCGGATGCACTGGATTTGCGCTCGGAACTGGCCGAAATGTTGCTCGATATGGGGCGCTATCACGAAGCCCTGGAGGAAGCCGAATCAGTCCTTGCTGTTGATGAGAGCTATCCGAAGGCTCTTCATGCAGCGAAGCTGTCGGAGGAGAAGATAAGGCGCCGGCGGAATGAAGAGCTGGAGGAAATGCGGTTCTACCTGCGCAATAACCCGCGCGATCTCGATAAACATCTCGAATACGGCCGTCTCCTGAAGAAGGACGGCAGATATGAAGATGCCATGCAGCGTTACCGATTTTATCTGCGGTCACGACCAGACGATTCCGAAGCAAGGCGCGAGTATGCCACGCTGCTGTCCTGGCTTGAAGAATACAGGGATGAGGCTATAAAAGAGTTCAGGGAGCTTGTCTCATACTACCCCGAAGATTATGACCTCCGCCTGCAGTACGCCCGGATGCTTTCCTGGGAGCGGGAATATTACGATGAGGCCGAGGAGGAGCTTGAAGAACTCCGTCACCTGAACCCGGACAGTTTGGAAGCCATGAACCTGCTTGCAGATATTTACAGATATACGGGCAGATACCGGGCGGCCCGCGAGCTTTATGAAAAGGTTGCCGGGACCGGAACGTCAGGACAGGACAAAGACTCAGGCGGCAATGGCGGGGGAGCGGGGTTACCCGATCGGAGGTACCCTTATTCCGGGGGGGAAGACCGATCCGTCACCGCCAACGACGACCGGGCCGCCCATGCTGAGGATGCGCAGAGGGGACTGGGAGCTATAAATCGCCTTTTGCGGCCCAGGCTCTCCGGTATGATTGGAGGGATGTCGGATAATGAGGGCTATTCGCAGTTCCAGATGGGTATCAGGTATCATCATTTTCTCTCCGGAGGGACGCAGCTGCATGCAGGACTTTCCCGTTACCGGTTCAAGGAAAAGGACGTGAATCGAGCCCGGGCAAATGCGGTTTCAGTGGGAATGAAAGGGCGTTTGGCTGAACGCACTACCGCCGAGGGGTATATAAGGCTGACGGAGTTTGATTTGGTTTCCCGCACCTCTGTTACCGGAGCCCTCCGGATGAATTACGAGGCCGGCGCCGCCAGTACCGCCTCTTTGGGGTATGAAAGATATGATGCGATTCACGAGGTTAAAACCGTGAGGTCGCTTGAGGAAGGGATCGATGCCGACAGACTGAAGTTTGAATGGCAAAGTGAACCGCCGGGGCGTGTCGAACAGGACCCCTTCACCGAAAGTGTTTTTTTCAACGGCCATCTCAGCTACGGCGTTTTTTCCGACGGCAACCGGCAGACCTCTTTTCGTTTGCGTCCTTTTTACCGCATAAAAGATTGGCCTTCGGTGGATTTACGTGCAGGCTGGAGTGGGCTGTATTATTCGAAAGATTCGGAGCACTATTGGTCGCCCAGCTCGTATGAAGGCCCTCTGGCGGGCATGCGAATCAGGGGCGACGGGGTCTGGAAATTAAACTATGATTTGCAGTTTGAGTTTTTCTTTCCGGCAAATACCGTTGCCCGCAGCGTCTCCCTGTACCTTCAACGCAACTTTACGGAAAAGTTCGCCGCCGGGCTGGATCTGTTCTGGTCCGAATCAACCAGGGAAGATGATTCGCGCTACCGGCATTCCGGAGCCATGCTTGATGCTATTTTTTTCTTTTAACGCCGCGCGGGCGGGTTTAGCCCGCTTATTGCACGCATTAGCGGTGGCCCGCGACGGGAAGGTTGAACCGCTGTTTTTGGGATTGTAATCAGACATGCTGTTTAATTTGAAACACACTGAAAAATGCGCTTAAAATAGCTGTTGTCGGACTGTTTTCTTAATGATTTTTGGGGACCGTTAAATATGATAACATATGTGAGTAATCTTCTCGCTTTACATGACGCGGCAGGAAAAAAAACATTTTGGGCGTTTTTTCTGTTTTTTTCTCTGTCG
>JAGYMJ010000025.1 GCA_018400625.1 Planctomycetota bacterium | reverse complement strand
CGGACGCCCCTCGTGCACAATGTTGTGTGGTTCTCAGGCCACTCATTTATTGGCCGGAATTCTTTGCCGTTAATTATGAGGTGAATGTTGAATACAACGAAAAAACTGGAACATCATTTTGCCGACAAAACAATCGTTTGGGTCCCGATGTGGGGGCTGTCTAAATTAAGGAGGCGTGGCGGACGTTTCGCAGGTGCAATTGACGGCAAAGCCCGGTATTATGACCAATGGTATGAGCGGGCCATGTCGGAGGAGACGGCGGATAAATTAGCCCGCCTGGGGGTCAATCTTGTCATACTTCCTTTCTCTCTGGGGGGGGGCGCTGAAACCGAGGCCGAAGAAAGGGATGACTTTGAAAGAACCGCCGGTTATTTCCATGATCACGGGATAGTTGTTCTTCCCTATTTGCAGTGGCAAAACATTCTTCAGGAGGCCGGCACGCTGGAGAATGCGGAATGGTCTGTCAGCGCCGACGGAGGCACACAGCAATATGCTCAATGGCGTAGAACTGTCTGCCAGTCTTCGCGAGGCTTTCTCGATTACATGAAGAGCAACATTTCCGATGCGCTGAACAGGGGGGCTGATGGTATCTGGATCGATAACAGCTATCTCAAACCTTGCAGCTGCCAGCTCTGCAAAGACAACTTCAGGGATTATCTTGCAAAAAACAGGCGCGACCTGATTGATTTACTTTATTTAAAAGATTTTAATCGGGTCGAGATCCCCTCTGCTTTTTCCGATCCTGTACTCGATCCGATTATGCAGGCCTATATAGAATTCAACTGCGATCGCTGTGAGAGCATTTTAAACGATGTCAAAAGGCATATGGAACAAATATCCGGGCACGCTCTTTTCGCGACAAACCCGGGGGTGTACCGGGGGAAAAACTGTTTCTTGCAGGGGGTCGATATCTATCGGCAAGGAAAACTTCATGATATCATGTACCTTGAAAACAAATTGTGCCCCGGGGTTAATGACGACCACACTGTCAACGGTAATTATCACGGCTTCCTGGCGCTTTCAGATCTCGATTGTGCGTCCGTCGCCGGTTCATGGAAACCTCTCACCGAGTTTGACAGTACCGTGGAATCAAGCAGCTGCGGACTTCCAGAAACCAAAGCGGAAGTGGAAAGACTCATATTTGAGGGCCCCGCTTATCACAATATATCCGGAATGTTTTGGGCGGTCAGGTCCCGTTACCACGGCATATGTAATAAGCCTGCTGATGTAATGGATATGTATTTTGAAAAGGACGATATCAATGGCTGGATGCAATCGGCTTTGTCGTCTTTGACGGCCATCAATGATCCCAAAGCCTTAAAAAATATTGCTGAAATCGGTGTTTACTACTCCAAATCGTCGCTCTCCTTCTCCCATTCGGTGGCCTTCCCGGCTCTCTTTACTCTTGAGGAGCTGCTTTTAAGAAACCGGGTGCCCTACAATCTGCTTTATTCAGAAGAAATGGCGAAAATAGATAATTATGAGCTTGTCATACTGCCGGAAACAGTTTTTATGAGTGATAGTGAAGCAGAGGTTGTGGGAAATTATGTGGAAAAGGGCGGTAAACTTATGATTATTGGTGACTGCGGTCTCTTTGATGAGTACGGATTCATAAGAAAGGATTATGCGATCAAAGAAGTTAGCGGGGTGAGCTATTTTGATAGAGTAAACGAAATTACGCTGACCGGGAACGAAAAAGGCAGGACTGTTTTTATCCCCTTGATCGAAGAAGACAATGGACCGCCTTCCCAGAACTATATTCTTGAACGTAATCCAAGCTGGCTCAAAAGTGAATCGGGCCTGATATCGGCGATTGATAACGATTTACTTCAAGGTGGCCGTCAGGTTAATGTGGATGTGGGGGGGGCTGTCGGCGTTTCTCTTTTTGAGGGCAGGGATAACTCTCTACATATATGTATGGCGTCTTATGAAGAATCGCCAGCCCGCCAGAGTCTATCTATCGCTGTAAGAAAAAATATCTGTGATGAAATGAACGCCGTCTGGAGAGGATCAAAAGGCGGAGAAGAAAATCTTAAAGGAAAGGATAATGGCGGTAATTATATAACATTCGCGATCAAAGAGTTTAACCGTTTCGGAAAACTGATTATCGGTTGATCGTCTTTACAAGAGAAGGTGAAATTATCAATAGTGTGAGGATTTCAGGAGTAGAATTTGAATCCCAGCATCTACAGGATATTTATTATTTCTTTATCCAATCCTTCCCAGCTCGAATTTTTCCGAATAGCGCTGTTCCAAGGCTTTTTTGAGGAGCTGGTTCTGTGGCTCAGCTAATTCGGGGTCTTCCTCTAAAAGTCTCATCGCATCTTTCTGCACCTCA
>JAGYMJ010000024.1 GCA_018400625.1 Planctomycetota bacterium | reverse complement strand
ACGGCAAACTCCCAAAACAACCGCGCAAACCGCACGATTGCCTTGCAGTGTCCTTCGGCGGTTTAAACGCTGCCAGCGCCCGGCTATCCTGCGGGCAACGGTAAATTTTGGTGCACATATTTCAGATTCAGCGCGGAGCGCTGGCAGCGGCAGAGCCCACATACATCCAAAGCAACCGCTTAAAAGAATTCCGTCGTGGAAGTTCCCGTCATTTGAAGTGAAAACAGTCATCTCCCTAAATCGCCGTCAGACGTTCTTTGGCACTGATTACTGATCACTGATTACCGATTACTGATTACCCGCTTGCTGTGGGCCCTAGAAAACATGCTGTTTTACGGCATTACATTCCCCCCTGTCAGTTGACTATTCGTTGAAAATACTGTATAAAATGTGCTCTATTTCAGGTGTGTTACACATTCCTTTCGGAGTGTTCCCCTATCCACATTTTCAAAAGGATAGTATAGCAACCGACATTTATGATCCGGAGATTTAAAAATGAAAGACGGCGAGCAAATTTTAAAGAGTAAGATGGATGATTGTAACTACCAGAAGTTAAGTAAAATACAAAACCCCAAAGTGCATGATTTTGTGACCCAATACATTGACCTCTGCAATCCCGACAGTGTATTTGTGATGACCGATTCCCCGGAGGATGTTGACTATATCCGCAGACTGGCGGTTAAAAACAATGAAGAGATGGAACTGGAAAGGGAAGGACATACCGTTCATTTCGACGGTTATAATGATCAGGCCCGTGATAAGGATAAAACAAAATATCTCCTCGACAAAGATGTTGACCTCGGTGAAAGGCTTAATTCTATAGAGAAAGAAGAAGGGATAGCGGAGGTCAAGTCCTACCTTGAGGGAATAATGGAAGGCAAACAGATGTTTCTCTGTCTTTTTTGCCTGGGCCCCCAGGATTCGCCCTTCTCCATACCGGCCATGCAGCTCACCGACAGCGCTTATGTCGCTCATAGCGAGACAATCCTCTACCGCCACGGCTATGAATTGTTCTGCAGACTGGACAACGGCACCGATTTTTTCAAAATTATTCACAGCGCCGGCGAACTTGAGGGCAACGTGAGCAAAAACGTCGATAAGAGAAGAATTTACATCGATCTTGACGATAACACCGTGTATAGCACCAATACGCAGTATGCAGGTAATACTGTCGGGCTTAAAAAACTCAGCCTCCGCCTGGCGATCAACAAAGCGGATAAAGAGGGATGGCTGGCCGAGCACATGCTTGTGATGGGCGTGAACGGGCCGGGCGGACGGACGTCCTATTTCGCCGGTGCTTTCCCCAGTGCTTGCGGTAAGACATCGACCGCGATGATGCCCGGCGAGAAGATCGTCGGAGATGATATCGCCTACCTGCGGGCGGTTGACGGCAGACTGAATGCCGCCAATGTCGAATCGGGCATATTCGGCATCATCAGAGACGTTAATCCCGACGACGACCCGATCATCTGGGATGCTCTGAACAAGCCCGGCGAGGTCATTTTCTCCAACGTGCTGGTCAAAGACGGAAAGCCTTACTGGCTGGGTATGGGACAGGAAATACCGGGATCAGGCTATAATCATAGCGGTGAATGGTATAAAGGCAAAAAGGACGACAAAGGACAGGAAATAACACCCTCCCATAAAAATGCGCGCTATACAGTGGCGATTGAACAACTTGACAATTGCGATGAAAACCTTCATAATCCCAACGGAGTTCCGGTAAGCGGAGTCATCTATGGCGGACGCGATTCCGATACATGTGTGCCGGTTGAACAGGCCTTCGACTGGACGCATGGTATAATTACTAAAGGCGCCTCGCTGGAATCCGAAACAACTGCGGCCACCCTGGGGCAGGAAGGTGTGCGCGTGTTTCAGCCGATGTCCAACATCGACTTCGTAGCCGTTCCTCTGGGCAAATATGTCCAGAACAACATCGATATTGTCGATAAGGTCAATGAGGAACCGCTGGTGTTCGGAACCAATTATTTCCTTAAAGATGAAAGCGGCAATTATCTCAACGGGATGCATGACAAGCATGTCTGGCTCAAATGGATGGAGCTCAGGGTCAACAATGACGTCGAAGCTATTGAAAGGCCCACCGGCCTGATTCCTAAATATGAAGACCTGCAAAAGCTCTTCAAAGAAGTGCTGGATAAAGATTATTCTCGTGAAGATTATGAGAGGCAGTTTGAGCTGCGCATAGATGAGAACCTCGCAAAGCTGGATCGCATTGAAGAGATATACAGAGAAAGTGTCTCCGACACCCCGGATGTACTCTTTGAAGTTCTCAGTGCCCAGCGCGGGCGGCTTGAAGATGCCAGATAGTGAGTTCTCTGAATAAATACTCTGCAATTAATTATGAACTATAAAGATACTCTCAACTTACCCAAGACGAAGTTCAAGATGAAGGCGCGCCTTGATCAGTTGGAACCCCGTATGCAGAAACAGTGGGATGAAAAACAACTGCATAAAAAACTGCATGATCAGCGGAAGGGATGCCCCAAGTATATTCTGCATGATGGGCCCCCCTACCCGACCGGCGACCTGCATCTGGGCACGGGATTGAACAAAGTCCTCAAAGATTTCTTTGTTAAATACCATAGTATGCGCGGCTACGATGCGCCATATGTGCCGGGATGGGATTGTCACGGCCTCCCGATCGAGGTAAAAGTTCTTGAAGAGTTAGGCGAGAAAAGAAAGACGACCTCAACCTATGTCGTGCGAAAGAAGTGTCGTCGCTACGCCGAGAAATACTTAAAACTCCAAAAGAAGCAGTTCAAATCGCTCGGTATAACAGGATATTGGGAGAACCCCTATCTTACCCTCAATACCAATTATGAGGCCGGCACACTGGAAGTTTTCGCCGAAATGGTTGACAAGGGATATGTTTACAGGGCGCTTAAACCGGTGCACTGGTGCCATCATTGTCATACAGTGCTTGCAGAAGCCGAGATTGAATACCAGGACATTGAAAGTCCGTCGATTTTCGTCAACTTCCCCGCTCGGTTAGACGACGGTCAAAGCGGCGAAGTTGATCTCAATGAACTGTTCAGCTTAGACAGTAATGATAAGGTGAACATTCTCATATGGACAACGACGCCCTGGACGCTTCCCGCCAACCTGGCGATTGCCGTCCATCCGGACGCCGATTACGTCGCCGTGCGTTATGAACATCCCAGGACTCATGAGCGGACGGTCAGCATACTCTCCGCCCGCCTGGCCCCCCTTGTCATGCCTGACTGCGGCGTGGAAGAATATGAAACTCTGGGGAAAGTGGAAGGTAAACGGCTTATCGGGATGAAATACCGCCATCCTTTCATGAATCGCGAATCGCCGGTTCTCGGAGCGGATTATGTGACTCTCACCGACGGAACGGGCTGTGTCCATACCGCACCCGGGCACGGTTTAGAAGATTATGTAACGGGCGTCAAAAACGAACTGGAGATACTCAGCCCCGTTGATGAAAACGGTACCTTCACCGATGAAGCCGGGCCTTTTTCGGGACAGCATATCCATCAGGCCGACGAGACGATTGTGGGTCATCTTCACGACCAGGGATTTATGCTTCACAGCGAAAGTTCCAGTCATTCTTATCCTCACTGCTGGCGCTGCCATCGATCGGTTATTTTTCGTTCAACCAATCAATGGTTTGTCAGCATGGACCATGCGGAACTCCGCCGGAAAACGCTGGAGGAAGTGCAGCACGTTCAATGGGTGCCCGCCTGGGGTGAGAAACGGATGACTCAGATGCTGAGCGAACGGCCCGACTGGTGCCTTTCGCGTCAGAAATCATGGGGGGTTCCGATTCCTGCGTTTTATTGTAATGATTGCGGCGAAGTGCTGCTGAACAAAGAAACCGTGATGCATGTCGCAAAGGTTTTTGCTGAAAAGGGATCGGATTCCTGGTTCGAGAGCGACTCCGCCGAACATTTCATGCCGGACAACATAAAATGTCCCCGATGTAACGGAGAGAATTGGAGCAAGGAGAAAGACATATTTGATGTGTGGTTTGAAAGCGGATCAAGTCACAACAGCGTGCTGAGAAAACGGGATATCCTTCAATTCCCGGCCGATGTTTACCTTGAAGGCACGGACCAGTATCGCGGTTGGTTCCAGCTATCGCTGCTGCCGTCAATGGCCGCCTGGAACAGCCCGCCCTATAAATCAGTTGTTACGCATGGCTTTGTTGTCGATGAAAAAGGCAATAAGATGTCAAAATCAGCCGGCAACTTTATCGGAGTCAAGGAAGCGGTTAAGGACTTCCATGCCGAAATTATAAGGCTTTGGGCATTAAGCGTGGACTACCGCAATACCATCAACGTGTCGGACTCATATATAAAAGAAAACATGGTCGATGCCTATCGGCGTATAAGGAACACCTTCCGTTACCTCCTCGGTAATCTCGCGGATTTCGACCCCGATCTTCATGCGGTTTCTTATGATGATTTGGAAGACTTTGATCGCTGGGCGCTTGATCAGACAGCCCAATTGACAGAAAACCTCGAAAAAGCATGGAACAGCCACGCACTGCACAGGGTTTACGGGCATTTGCATAATTTCTGCGCCGTGCAGATGAGCTCGATATACTTCGACGCGCTCAAAGACCGGCTGTATTGTTCTGTTTCTGACTGGCGGCAACGGCGCAGTGCTCAGACCGCTCTCCACCACATACTGCTCTCCCTTGTCAAAGTTTGCGCCCCCGTATTAGTTCATACGGCAGAGGAGATATGGTCCCATGTGAAACATCCGGACGAGGAATTGGAAAGTGTCCATCTCTGCCACTGGCCCACCCCCCCGAAAGAATGGCCCAACAAAGATGTCAGCACGCGTTGGGAAATACTGCTCGGAGTGCGTGAAGAACTAGCCCGTTGTGTAGAAAGGCTCAGGGAAGAAAAAATAGTGTCGAACAACATGGAAGTAACAGCAGCCATCTGGGCTGAAGATGAGTCTTTACGCAATCTGTTACAATCCAACAGTAATCCCCTTATGGAACTCCTGATGGTGAGCGAACTCAACCTTTTAGAATGCCGTCCCGGGGATTCAGAATTGGAACGGATGCAAAGCGGCGCGAAAATGGAATCGCTTTATATTTCCGTCCAAAAATCGGATCACCCAAAATGTCCGCGATGCTGGAACTTAAGAGCAAGTGTCGGTTCAGACAGTTCACATCCTGACCTCTGTGAAAGATGCGCTAAGGCTGTCACAGAACTCGCATGACGAATGATTACCCCTAATTAGCACTAAGCACCACATGGTTCACGGGTAAGTCCTCAGTGAACCACGTGGCATCCCCACCGTGCTCTGAGCCGGCAGGATGCCGGGGGATCAGTTAACATTTGCTTTCAATCGAAGATTTTCCTTTTGCCTGACCATTAAATAAACCATGCTTGCCAAGAGAATTATACCATGTCTGGATGTTAAAGGCGGCCGTGTAGTGAAAGGCGTTTCATTCAACGGTCTTGAAGAAGCCGGTGATCCGATAGAATGCGCGGCCCAGTATTCACAGGATGGAGCGGATGAACTCGTTTTTTTGGACATTACAGCGACTTTAGAGGCCAGGAAAACAATAAAAGAGCTTGTAGAAAACGTCGCAGCGCGCATATCCATCCCCTTCACTGTCGGGGGCGGGATATCTACTCTCGAGCACATCCATCGCCTTCTGAATGCCGGTGCGGATAAGATTTCAATAAACACCGCAGCGGTCAGGCAGCGCGAACTCATCGGAAAAGCTTCGGAAGCCTACGGCGCCCAGTGTATAGTGGTAGCGATCGATGCAAAATTAGAAGACGGACGCTGGCGGGTTTATGTTGACTCCGGCAAAACGGCGACCTCACTTGACGCGCAGAACTGGGCCAAAGAGGTCGAAGACAGAGGAGCCGGTGAGATATTGCTCACATCCATCGATACGGACGGGCATAAGGAGGGGTATGACAATGAACTTACGGCGGCAATCGCCGATCAGGTCGATATTCCGGTCATAGCTTCCGGCGGGGCGGGCAATCAGGAGGACATACTGGAGGTTCTGACCATCGGCAAGGCGGATGCGGCATTAGCGGCATCGATCTTTCACTATAAAACGCATTCCATCGCATCCGTAAAAAAATACCTGTCGAAAAACGGGGTTCCGGTGCGGCTGTAGCTGTGTAACTTTTCAGCAAGGTGCGTACGTCAATGTTCATTGAAACACGTTACCGCCGGGCTTGTCCCGGCGGCAGGAACCTCAAATCAACGGTATATACGTTCGAGACTTAGCACTTGATCTTCATTCCACCGGCACAAGGCACGGTGGGGATG
>JAGYMJ010000023.1 GCA_018400625.1 Planctomycetota bacterium | reverse complement strand
TGCCCCAGATCATGACAGATGACAACGATAACGTTAAGTGATTTGTTCATTCATTTCCTCCGGCCAACCTCTTTTTTCACCTGCAGGTTTGGAGCGGTAGCGGAACACCTGTCAGGTGCAAAAATTTGTTCGGGTTTTTCAGTAAGTGTTCAGCGAATTAACTGGCACAAGTCCAGTTCCACTGCAGACTCGGCAAACGGGAGTTCTTCCGTCTCTATCACGACTGCCCGTTCCGTTACATTTGTTGCATGTTATTGCCGGTAGCGTCGCCATGACTCCACCGACTCCATGGCATACATACTGGGCAAACTGGATCTCTACCGTCTTTATCTCGTGTACCATCCCCACGACAGAAACCACATCTCAACAAGGCCTTTGAAGAGGGCCGAATTCAGACCATGACCTTACCGGCACCACTGTAAACAGAGCACTTTGGGGCTCTGCCATCACGGTCACAACACCCCCAGTGCCACGACAACGACCGCATCGCACGAAGACATAGTCCGGTGCCGTTTCGATTATGACTTCTTGGTAAATGCTGATCTGTATGTATTTCTCTCCTTATCCGAACATCATATTTTTACAAACAGTGGCAAAAACTTCCATGCTTAATTCTACGTTCCTTTTTACAGCTCTGTCAAATACACGGTATTCAGACTTTCTGTCCCGCTGGAAACGAAGAAGAAACCGGCGGTCATGGCATCGGTGTGTAATGTGATAGACGCAAGCAGACAATATATATCTGTTTGCTCGAGGCATAGTGCATATATAATAGCACTTTGGCTTCTTATCGGCAAATCCCTTAGAGCCCAAAAACACCCCCAAACAATAATCGCGTTTAAGGGCATCCTTCTGGCCAAAATATGAAGTATCCCCTTGCTATGAGCGACTATATCGTGGCTCGACCCCAATACCAGTGCGCAATACCAGTGTCGACCCCAATACCCCCAAATCAGCGGCGCGGGTTACCGCGTACGCTGGATTTGTCTTGTTGGGCTCAGTTCATTCTTGCCGGGTACTGCTTCACCCATTCACAAACCTGTCTGATTGTCTTTGGTTTGCACAGTGGAGGCATGACGCCGGCTGATGTTACTATGATGCCCCGATGATGCGGTAGTTCGTCCAGGTCGCTTTCAATCCTCGATATGATCTCGTCTGCTGTCCTGGTCCACAGCATGGCGTTGGTTCCGCCAATGAGACACTTGTCCGGACAGGCTGTTCGTCCATCGAGCAAGCTGGTGTTGCCCAGAGTCGGAGATGTGAAGGCCTCGAAGGCCTGTGCCGGGATTCGGGACAATTCCGGCAGAAGGGCCTTCAGGTGTCCGCACATGTGCAGGATGAGATTCCGGCCTGCGGCGCTGGTCAACTTCGCGTATTCACCAACGTGGCGAGCGCAGTACTGACGGTACTGGTCCGGCGAGATCAGCGTTGTCGATGTGTTCTCGATCAGATAGAATACATCCGCAGGACTATGCTCGCAAAGGATGCGCGTCTTCTCTATGAGCACTGCGTGCATGGCTTCAAACAGGGCTTCTACGTCCTCTTTGTGATCCATCAATAGGAAATGGGCGTTCTCGACCCCGGCCAGCCACTCCACCCAGTACATCAGGGGCGATTCGCCAATGCCATTGGTGGTAAGAGAATCTTGGCCGATCTCCTCCGATTGCGCTTGTGCCTTCTGCAATCCGTCGGCGTCCAAATCGACGACCACGTCCTCAAAAACATCCGTCATCGCGTGAATGTCTTCGAGAGTCTTCACTGGAAACTCCGTTGGGTGCCAGGAACTGGACGGTTCATCAAATTGACGGACCAGTTGGAGTTCCCGGGAAGGGGTGCGAAACACGGTGGACATGGTGCAGTTGTTCCGTGTGGTTTCTACAGCCGTACGCTTGCGGATCTCACGGACACATCCGGCAATGCCTTCATGCTTGTCGCTTCCAATCCAATCATGGATAGCGCCCAGATCCTTCTCCCGAAAAGGTGCATCTTGCGCCTTGGGATACGCGCCGTTTAGTTTTGGCCAAAACGGCAGGCGGTCAACAGACTTCATCCGGATGGCAGCCAGCCAACGTTCCTTCGGTGTCATCTGTTCATTCATGCCTTTCGTCTCTCCTGCCCAACATTATATTTTTGTAAACAGTGGCAAAAACTTTCATGCTTAATTCTATTATGCATTGGGGTCTTTTTTGCCTTCAGCAGAAATTCCCCGAAGGATTGAATCAATTGGCTGTGCGACTTATTCATAATGTTAGATAATACCGCATATTTGGGTCAAAAGCAAATGGCAGGGGCGGCCGGCGTCCATTAAATGCTCTTATACATTTTACCGTGTATTTGACAGAGCTGTAAAAAGGAACGTAGAATTGAGCGTGGAAGTTTTTGCCACTGTTTGTAAAAATATAATGTTCGATGAAAGGAGAAAGAAAAAATGGGCAATGCTGCAATAAACATTGTTGCACTGTTGATGTTTTTGATGTTTCTGGGTTTGGGTGTCGGAGGGACAATCCTCTGGATTTGGATGATTGTGGACTGCGCCACAAAGGAGAAGTCAGAAGGAAACGACAAGCTGATCTGGATTCTGGTCATCGTACTGACGCACTGGATCGGTGCGTTGATTTACCTCATCGTGAGGCGTCCAAAGCGAATTCAAGAACTTGGAAACTGACATCGAACAAAGCCTCCGAGCCGACTTCGGGGTAGCCGTGCCGCTACGCTCTGCGGCCATCCCGAAGCGGCTCAAGGCTGACGTTCGCTGAAAGATGATGAAGAAGCCGACATGTGTGGAGGTGGATTGGGGGCTGCCCTCGATCGAGGGATTGGGGGCTGCCCTCGATAACTTTCGGTTTTAACTATTTTTAACTTAAATTAAGGGGCCTGAAACACCGCTTAGAAGCAATTTTTGACCCCGAAAATCGTAATCATTAAGCTTGTTTTTGAGAGTGCTCAGTAGTGCTTGCCAAGCGCTGTGGCCGTTGTGCCCTGGTAAGGGCAAATCACGGGTAATTTTTCAGTGAAACACGTTACCGCCGGGCTTGACCCGGTGGAGCGGTATTTCTGCACTACAAATGGAGCTGCCCCCCCCTCGGATTTATTTGTGTGTGCCACAATTTGTGCTCTGCAGAATATTCAGTAAACGCTATCAGTTACCACCGGATTTATTCCGGTGGGACACTATTTCTGCACTACAGGAGCCGTCTAACCCCCTTAGCCCCTCCCCCAACGCGCGAAATTATTCCGCTAAAAAATTGCATAGAGCCTGCGCGATCATCTTTTTTGTTTGGGGGCGTGCGATAATTTCACCCCGCTTGTCGATGAGCAGGGCCTGATGCATGGGACCGTCAATCCTGGTGAGGTCATTGGCCACGGCGAGGTCGGCGTTGTTTTTACCGATCAGCTCAGACGCAGCAGCGACCAGCCCTTCTTCTGATATACCGGTCTCGAGCTTAAAACCCACTAATATTATATCAGGCGCCCATTTTTTAAGTTGAGATATAATTTTGGGCGTTTTTTTTAACTCAAGTTTCCAGCAGTCCCGTCCGCTTTTAACCTTGCCGTTTAAGGCTTCAACCGGATCATAATCAAGTACGGCCATAGCGTGAATGATCGCATCATACCCACAAGAATGCCGCGATTTAAGCCGGCTTTCCAGAACATTATAAAGGTCTGAAACTGTTTCAATATCAATAATTTCCAGCTTTTCGGCGTTTCCTTCACCCATGTCCTTAATGGAGGGGCGTTGGCTGCCGGGCCCGGCGACCAGCGTAACTTCTGCGCCTTGAAAAATCGCTTCTTCAGCTACGACGGTGCCCAGCCGGCCCGAGGAGCGGTTGCTGATAAACCGCACAGCATCGATCCTCGCCCTGGTGGGTCCGCTTGTGATGATTATTTTCTTCCCTTCTAATCTTTTCATTGAATATTATCTGTCGGGTTTTAATTGAATGCAAGGCTTTCGTATTTATCTGTAAATATTCAGTGAACCCCGTCTCACTTGATCCCCACCGTGCCCTGTGC
>JAGYMJ010000022.1 GCA_018400625.1 Planctomycetota bacterium | reverse complement strand
GCACAGGGCACGGTGGGGATGAGGCAACGGGGTTCACTGAATATTTACCTTCCAGTTGTATATTGAGTTTGTGTTTCCTATACTATGTAGTATTAATGAGGACAAATTTCCGCTTTGAAATAATTGAATGATGGGCTCAGTTCAAAAACGGGAGAATATCGTGCAAACCGAGGTGAAAAATTTCATTAAAGACGCCCTAACCAGACTCAATATGCTGAGGCGGTTTTTAAATTTCCAGGGTAAGGCCTGGAGATATTGCGTTAGGCTGCTCAAAAAAAACAGGGCCTCTGATGTGGCGGCCTCGCTTTCTTTCAGTACCATTTTCGGACTCGTCCCGTTGGCGGTCGTGGTTCTGCTTGTCTTTCAATTTATGCCCGGCTACGAGGATATTGGGGATAGGATAAAGAATTATGCTTATGATCAACTCTATTTAAGTGCAATAGAATATGCACCGAAGACGCCCCATGATGTTGAAGAAGAAGTAGAAACTGAAATTGACGATCATACTGATGAAGAAATGGCGCCTGAGGATGTGCAGGAATCGCCAAAAGAACAGCTCACGGACCATCTGGACCGAATAATTCAGACGATGATCGACAGTATAGATACCGGCGGGGTCACGGTGATAAGTTTGATTTTTGTAATTATCGCTGCATTGGTCTTGCTTTTCAAGATAGAGCGGGCCTTCAACAACATATATCATGTCACTTTCCGTCGCAATTTTCTGCAGAGAATGGTCAATTATTGGGCGGTTATGACCCTTGGCCCGGTGCTTATAGGAACGGGAATGTATGTCATGACCCAGCATATCGGGGGCGGGGATATTGAAGCCGGCCTGTATATGCATATGGGGGGTACGGTTGTATCATACCTTATTGCCGTCGTAACATTATTTATGCTTTATTTTGTGCTCCCCAATACGTCGGTGCAGATCAGTGCAGCGGTTTGGGGCGCGGCCGTTGCAGGGGTGGCCTGGATGGCATCCAAGTGGCTTTTTGGCCTCTACATAACCAATTTCCTGCCTTACAGGGACATATATGGTGCTATCGGGCTGATCCCGCTCGGGGTGATTTGGATATATGTCACCTGGCTTATCGTTCTGTTCGGGCTGCAGTTGACCTTTACCATGCAGCATTTGAGAACACTGGATCGTGCGGATGTGGAGGCCGCCAAAGAAGGCGGAAGGTATTTTCTGGCCAATCATATGACTGTCGTCGGGATCGTCAGGGAAGTCGCCGAATGGTTTGATAACAAACGCGGCGCTGTGGGAATCGAATATATCTGCAGCAAGCTGGATTTGCCGGCCGATTTCGGTGAACACCTTGCAGGCCTTCTTGTCCAGGCTGGAATTCTCGCCAAAGTATCGGAACCCAGGGATGGTTACATGCTGGGGGGGCAGCCCGAGGATATCCAACTGTCCGATATTGCCGATGTGCTTGATAAGGCCGGTTTCGGCCGCCAAGCGGTCTCCAATGATGATCGATTGATGCAAATCAGCCAATCCCAAAGAGCGGTGCTTGATGACTTAACTGTAAGGGATATATTGGGAGATAATGATTTTTTGGAAGAGGAATGAAATATTTAATTTTCAATATCCAATCAATAAGGCGATGTGATCGCAGAAAGACCCGAAAATCACCTTTTTTTTTGCTTACATATTGAATATTTATATTTACTGCGGTGTCCCGTCTTCTAATCGAATTCCCTGAAAACGCTTGTCCTCCTGGACCAAAACCGTATTTGAAGTTGAAATCATGTAGAAAAACATTATAAATTAGTACAAGGGAAGCACTGTTAAAATATAGTTTGGCGGTTTTGGTTAAAAAATAATATTTATTCGGGGAGTTTGATCGTGTTGAGTGATCTGAAAATTGCGCAGAAGGCTAAGATGAAAAAGATCGAAAAGGTTGCCGGGCAGGCAGGTATCGGACGTGACGATCTTGAGCTTTACGGTGACTATAAGGCAAAAGTGAAGTTGGGAATTTTGGATAAGTATAAGGATGCACCGGACGGGAAATATATTGATGTTACCGCAATAACCCCCACTCCCCTTGGTGAAGGGAAGACCGTCACGACGATTGGTGCCACGCAGGGTCTGAACCACATCGGTAAGAATGCTGCGGTGTGTATTCGTCAGCCCTCGCTCGGACCTGTTTTTGGAATAAAGGGTGGAGCTGCGGGAGGTGGATACAGTCAGGTGCTTCCGATGGAAGATTTTAATCTGCACATGACGGGAGATATCCATGCTGTAAGCATCGCTCATAACCTGGCAGCAGCCTTTCTTGACAATTCATTGAAGCGTAATAATCGCCTGAATATCGACCCTTTCTCCATTTCCTGGAACAGAGTGGTTGATCTTAACGATCGCTGGGCTCTGGAAGATATCGTTGTAGGTCTTGGAAATGGTTTTGTTCGTCGGAGCGGATTTGATATCAGCGTAGCCAGTGAATTGATGGCTATACTCGGGCTTGCAGAGAACCTCCAGGACCTACGGGAGAGGGTTGGGCGATGTATTGTTGCTTCGACCTATGGCGGCGAACCGGTAACTTGTGAAGACCTCAAATGTGCGGGCGCCATGACGGTGCTGTTGAAAGACGCTCTTAAGCCAACTTTGATGCAGACGCTTGAAGGCGGACCGGCTTTTGTCCATACCGGCCCCTTCGCCAACATAGCGCACGGCAACTCCAGCATTATTGCCGATAAAATTGCGCTTAAGCTTTCAGATTATGTCGTTACCGAAAGCGGATTCGGCGCTGATATCGGCATGGAGAAATTTTTCAATATCAAATGCCGCCAGAGCGGATTGACGCCCGACGCCGTGCTCCTTGTCGTAACGGTCAGGGCGCTTAAAATGCATAGCGGGGATTTTGATATCAAACCGGGTAAACCTTTGCCGGCCAGGTTTAAGAATGAAAATCCTGATGCCGTTGCACGGGGCTGCTGCAACATGGAGAAACATATTGAGAATGTCAAGCAGTTTGGGGTTCCCTCGGTCGTCTGCATTAATCATTTCAGCGATGATAGCCCGTCCGAAATAGAAGTGGTACGCGACAGAGCTTTAAATGCCGGAGCGGAAGACGTTGTCATCAGTGATGTCTGGGCGGAAGGCGGCAAAGGTGGTATTGAAGTTGCCGAAGCTTTGGTCGAGGCATGTGAAAAAGAGAACAATTTCTCCCTGCTTTATGAAAACGATGAACCTATTGAAAGTAAAATTGAGAAAATAGCCACCAGAATTTATGGCGCCTCGGGGGTGCAATACGCCTCGAAAGCACGCAAGAATATTGAACTTTACAAACAGCGCGGTTGGGAGAAACTGCCTGTTTGTATGGCTAAAACCCATCTGTCACTCTCGCATGACAGTTCATTGAAAGGACGCCCAAGGGATTTCATGCTGCCGGTGCGCGATGTACGTCCCTCTATCGGGGCGGGATTCCTTTACCCCCTCTGCGGCAGCATGAGAACTATACCCGGACTGCCGACCCGACCGGCCGCCGAGGATGTCGATATCGATAAAAATGGTCGTACAGTCGGGCTCTTCTAAAATAACGGTCTCTTATTCAGTTTAAAGGAAAAATGCAAATTAAGGCGCTTCAAATAGGCAGGCATCTCCGCAGTTCGCAACTTGAACCTCTCTATGTTGTGTGTGGGGAAGAAGAATCGTTGATTGCTGCTACTCTCGGGGCTTTGAAGAATAAAAATGAGTCGGATGATAAGCCCGGCAGCACCTCGATCGAGTTCAACGTTGTCGATGATCACCGACAGATTTTTGATGAGTTATATACCCAACCCTTTCTTGGTATGCAGGGTAAGCGTATGGTTGTTGTCAGAGCCGGCAGGGAGCTTGCAGAAACGGCGTCGGATCAGCTCACGGAATACGCTAAAAAACCATCGAAAACATCGGTCCTGGTCCTGTGCTGTGATAAACTCGATAAACGTAAAAACCCGGCCAGAACTCTGTCCAAAAAAGCTGTATGGGTGGATTGCAATAAAGTCCGATGGGATGAAGCCCGACAGTGGGTGAGGTCCGAGGCCAAAAGAAACGGCAAAAGTCTCGCTAAAGGAACCGATTATGTGCTTTTGCAGGCCGTGGGGCCCCATATATCCGCACTCAAGCGCGAGCTTGACAAGTTGGTGCTTTATGTTGGTGATAAAAAAGTTATAGACCAGCGCGCCGTCGATGATGTCGTACCGGCCAGCCGCGCCCGGACTGTTTTCGAGCTGAGCGACACAATCGCCGCCATGAATACACGTGAAGCCGTTCATCTGGGCGAGACTTTACTCCTTCACGGTGAAGCTCCCGAGATGATTGTGGCTTTCCTCAGTTCCCGTATGCGTGATTTATGGCAGGTGGCGCGCCTGGCCCGGCGCAGGGTTTCCCATTATGAGATATCAAAACAGGTCGGGATGCCGGATTTTGCCGTGAAACGTGCTTTGGAAGCAGTCAGAGGACGCGATGATAAATGGTTCGCCGCCAGATTGAAAATGCTCTCCGATGCCGATACGGAGCTCAAAACAGCCTCTTTGCCCACGCGGGAACGGGGAACCTGGCTTACCGGTTTCATCGTAAAGCTTTGTTGCTCAGAACTATAAAACCAACTGTGTTGTGGGTGAAGCCTGGAAGGCGATGGGTACGGTGACTGCACAATATCCGCCGGTGGTGCTCAGTCATCGGGATGTTTTACATCCGCATTTCTATTGGTGGAGTCTATTCGAAAATGTTGGACTTTATTATGAAAGTGCCAAGGCCTTTGATCGCCCGATAATGGTGGACGAGTTCGGCGGCAATTATTTGGACGGGGAGGGGAATCCCGGCAGTTAGCCGAGGCTCAAATGCTGACCGACGGACGCCTTGCCCCGGATTTTTCCAAACCTGACGGTCGAAGGGTGGACCCGGGGACTCAGCAACTGGTCCTGAATTTGACGGCCATTATGCATCAAGAAAACGCCTTCGACTAATCATTTTAGGCGGGGCACATTGTATGTAAGTCCTCAGTGAACCACGTTGTTCCTCCACCGGCACAGGGCTCGGTGGTGATC
>JAGYMJ010000021.1 GCA_018400625.1 Planctomycetota bacterium | reverse complement strand
GAGAGGTATCATTTTACTTTCAAATTCAGAAAAAACAAGTTAGATAGGCTTATTCTATCTAACATTTACATGAAAAAGACTTATATATCTCAGAATTCCTGATCTCATGGACATGAGATCAGGAATTCTGAGGCTTTGAGTACGTGAAGAAGTTTCGGGATTGAGCGTTAAAATATCGGAGTCATCCAAATGGCCTTCTGTTCACCTTTGCGTCAAAAACGCTATCTCACGGGAATTGATTGGGTTATCAACACTTTAGATGCGATGTCTAAACATGCGGGAGGCCGGGGAAATTCTTCTCAGATTATACTCGAAACGAAGGGTAATATTGACCCTGCCCGGCTACGCAACCTTATAGACCGGATGGGCGAATTGTTACCTGTTCTCGGAGGACATGTTGCCCGTGCCTGGAATCTATGTCCTTACTGGCGCTTCAACGGCCGAACCGCATCGAAAATTCCGCTTACTTGTGCGCAATCCGGCAAGAGTCATTTCGGCACAGTATTCCCGGTCTTCCAAAAACACGTTAACAAACCTTTTAATAGCAAAAAAGAGCACCTCCGGTTTTGCTTGCTGAACACAACGGAAGGAAAAGCGTATTTGGGGATGCACTTTGATCACCGTCTGCTGGATGCTTTTGGCGCTGAAACATTTCTGGAGTTGATGGCTCAGTGTGAACAGGGGCGCGAATCAGAGGTGCTGAAAGACATCAGACTCCAGGAGCCGGCACATCTCGATAACTGGATGCGACGTTTTATTGGTGGACGCAACACCAATCGTATGCAGCGAAGTTTGTCACGTGATGGTATGGTTTCTCTGCCCTTGAAAACCTCCTCAAGTCCACGAGAGACCTTGTTCGAAGTTGTGCGTTTCTCGACGGAGGAAACACGAATTATTAAAGAAAATCTTTGCGCCGGTCCCGGCTTTATTCTGGCGTTGCCCTCAATGCTTGCCAGGACGTTGAAACCATTGCATCAATTAATAAAAACGCGCAACTGTAATGGCCCCCATTATGTCATACCTGTCTCTGTGGTGCGACGCACTCCCGACGAGATATGGACTAAAATGTTTTTCAACCATGTGTCTTTTCTGTTCTTTCAGGTTCCTTCAGAACTTGTGGACTCCGGACAGGATTTGGAAGTTTACCTCAGGAATCAGCTTTACGAGCATATAAAGGCGGGTCTGCCGGAAGATATTTATCACGCAAGTATGCTTACACGTATCGCACCGCTGTCACTTTTACGCCTTTTTTCGCAGATACCGCTTGGCGGAAAGGTTGCTACAAACTATTTTGCTTTTCTTAAAGAATCCGGCTTTGAGTCCAGGCACCTGCTTGGGGCAGAAATTGTGAACCTGATCCATACACCGCACGTGCCCACCCCTCCCGGTCTGGGTATTTTCCTCAACTTCTTCCATGATCGACTTAATCTGGTCGTTTCTTACGTGGAGGGGCTTTTGCAAAAAGATGAAGCAAGTAAGCTGACCGAAAGGACAAAGGAAACGCTTTTGGACTAATCCTGAAGAGATATCTCTATGAATATAGTGGAGGAAATACGCAAGGCCAATGCGCGAACGCCCGATCAGATAGCGATCGTCGACAGAGAAAAAAAAGTAAGCTACAGTTCATTGTTTGCTCATATCTTGGCTCTTAAAAACTGTCTGCAAAGGTACGGTATCGGAGAAGGGCGGCGCATCGCATTTCGCTGCACCGATGGTGCAGGGTATATCGCAGGCAGCCTTGCGCTGCTGGACTCTGGAGCAGCCATTGTGCCTGTGGATATGTCGTTGCCGATCAGCGAAGTCGATCAGTTGCTGGAACGTATAGATGTTGATGGCCTGGTCTTTGAGTCGGGTGCTCTGCCCTATGATGAAACGGATCGAACCCTGAAAGCCAATATCAAGGGGACGAAGTTTGTATGGCGGGAAAGGAAGGTTAATAGGCCGTTGCCGGACGAGATTCAAGCGCTCCGTCCCGCTTTCATTCGCTTTTCCTCCGGTACAACCGGTTCAAGTAAAGGTGTAGCTCTTTCGCATAAAACAATTTATGAACGAACAGAGGCGGCAAACGATGTGCTGAAAATAAGCACGGAAGATCGTGTACTCTGGGTTTTATCCATGAGCCATCATTTTGTTGTCTCTATACTCCTGTTTCTGCGCAAAGGTGCCACGATAGTGGTTGGACATCAAAATTTCCCCACCTCTATTTTTGAGACGGCTATGGCAGGGCAGATTACGCTTATTTATGCCTCCCCCTTCCATTACCACCTGCTCAGTACCGATAGGAGCGTGACGGCGGCTGCGATGGGAAAGGTGCGTTTGGCTATCTCAACCGCAATGAAACTTCCTTTTAAGACGGCAAAATCTTTTGCCGAAAAATTTGGGCGATATCCTGCAGAAGCTTACGGTATAATCGAAGTGGGCCTTCCTTTTATCAACTTGTCGCCTTCAGAAAAATCTTTAGGATCCGTTGGGAAGATCCTCCCGGCTTACAAAATGTATCTCGACAATGTGGATAATGATGGTGTCGGGGAAGTCCTTATCCGGGGAAAGGGGATGTTCGATGCATATGTTTCACCAGCCAGGTTGCGAGAAACGGTGTTGGAAGACGGCTGGTTCAGAACCGGCGATCTTGGACTGATTGATCATGAAAACAACCTCCGAATTGTTGGACGTAAGAAGACGGTTATCATTTGTGCCGGTATGAAAGTTTTCCCGGAAGAGGTGGAAGGGGTATTAAACAGCCACGCATACGTAAAAGAAAGTTTGGTTTTTGGTGCTGAACATCCCATTTATGGACAGGTTCCCGAGGCTAAAGTAATTCCAGCGGAAGGGATAGGGATAGACGCCCGGGAGTTGAGTCGGCTGCGTCGTTACTGTTATGCTAAACTCCCCTCCTACAGTGTGCCGAAAAGATTCGAAACGGTGTCGAAGCTGCCGCGTACAATGAGCGGAAAGCTGCAGCGACACAATTTTTATGAGCAATAGCGTCATCATTACCCGTGAGCTTTTGATACAAGTCCTCAGTGAACCAGGTTGATTGGTGGTTCCTACCGGCGGGCGAGGCCGGGGTGGGGCGGATCCATTTGTAGTGCAGAAATATCGCTCCACCGGGACAAGCCCGGCGTTAACGTGTTTCACTGAATCTTTACGAAGTAATAAAATGCTGGGAAAACAATGAAAGACAAAATATATATACTTTTTACTATGGATGTTGAACCCCTTTCAACCGGTAGGGGAAGTTCGGGGCCGGTATCACTTGAGGAGGGGATGCGTGCTGTCGGAGATTATCAAAACATCCTTGCCGCCAAAGGGTATAACGCCACCTATTTTGTTCACCCTGAAGTGGCATATGCTCAGCCTGAATTTTTTACAGATTTACGCCGGACAGGCTCGGCGATCGGACTGCATCTCCACACGACAAAGTTCAGGTTAAAAAGGCAGGTTTGCGAGCTGGGCGGGCTTGCTCCCAGCCGGCAAAAATCAATAATCAGCATGGCTGCAGAAATGTTTGAATCTTCTCTGGGGTTTCGACCAAACCTGTTTCGTCCGGGCTGTTTTTCGGCAAATGACTTCACCTATAAAATCCTCTACAATCTCGGTTTTACAGGAGGCGGTATATCCATACCGGGGCGAATATGGACAAAACGGTATTGTGTTTGGTCAGGTGCGTATCCGTATGCCCACCTGGCCCATGAGGCATTCAGACAGAAAAAGGGGGAACTGCCCTTTGTTGACATCCCCTTATCGGTCGATCTTACCCCTCCGTTGTGCTGGAATCCCGTCGGTTTTTATCATTATCCCGACCTCCGGCCGGGCGGGGTTTATGATGAAGAAGATGAAGTTCAGCAGGATCGCCATGCTTTGCTGCGTAACATTTTGGAGAAAATGAAGGCGGACAATCCACCTGTCAAGACGATAGTGATTGATGTCCATAATGATCGGGATTTCAAATCGGAAGATTCTCAGGCAGCACGCGACCTCAGGAACCTGCTTGAAACAATAGGCCCCGAATGCCGGCGAACTGGATTGGAACCCCAACCGAGCACATATGAGGATGTGGTAAAACTTTTTTTCGGGTGAAAGTTGAAAAATGCTCCGTTTTGAGGTGCTATTTTTTGAGTTTTGAGGTGGCGTTCACATGCAGAATGAACAGGTTCAATTAGGTTACATCTCACCGAGGTAGCAATGGGATATTTCAAGCATTTTTTTCGTCATTAATGGGAAAATTCCGCTACATATTGTACACTCCTGCAAACAGCTCTGTCAATGTAAATATTCAGTGAACCCCGTTGCCTCATCACCACCGTGCCCTGTGC
>JAGYMJ010000020.1 GCA_018400625.1 Planctomycetota bacterium | reverse complement strand
GCACAGGGCACGGTGGTGATGAGGCAACGGGGTTCACTGAATATTTACCGTTAAGCCGGCCGAAGTGCTTTGCGTTGCTGGAAGTTGGCCGTCGGTGTGAACAGCATAATTACCCTTTTAGGGATTTATCTGAAACTTTTAATAACGGGAGGCAGTAAATGGACAGAAACGAAAGTTGTAGGTGCGATGCGCGCAGTGGCAGCGTGCTTCTGCTGGTACCGGCCCTCCTTGCGGCCCTTATAGCTATCGCCGCCGTTCTGGTTCTCACAACGCGCACTGAACAGAAGACCACTCGCTCTTACACGGCATCACAGTTGGTCGAAAGTTTCATAAGCTCTCTCGAATTATACAGTGCGGACTACCTCGGCGCCGAACGGTTCGGGCTCTTGCCCGGCGAATTCAGGTATGCCGACCCCGCCGGTGAATTCAGTCTTACCGGCAATGCCGCGTTACCCCGGCAGCATGAGATACTCTTCCCCGCATCCGAGATCGAAGAACTATACGGGACGGATGTCTGGCTTAACAGCGCAGAGGTCGATCAACTCAGTGATTACCTGCCTTTAGCCGGTATTGAGGTGGAGGGGCGGTTTTTGCTGCACTTAGAGGATTTAGGCGGCAGCCGGCTGGATGTCAACATGACGGGCAACTGGATAGATAACGGGGGGAGTGGGGAACATGTCGAGATGTATGGCCAGACGCCTTTTGAGACGCGGCTTTCGCGTTTTTTCGCGCGGGTCGGGATGCCGTCGCCGGAGCAAACCGCTGCGGGCATTATCCATACCCGCGGCTATGGGAATGAGTTGGAGCATTTATCCTTTCCCGGCTACACGCCCCCCTATCCTGTGTATCCGTACAGCAGCAGCACCAACCCGAGCCTGGATCAGTATCCGTATTCAGGCGGGGACCTGTTTGACTGTGCAATGGCCGGACTTTATCATCGGTTTAATTCCGCGCCGCGCTGGCTCGAACGCTATCTGACCACCGAAACCGGTTCGCTGCTGCGCGAGGATATCAACGGTGATTTACGGGCGGCGCGTGGGCTGACCACGATGAGTTCCGAGAGCATATACGCCGATTTTGTGAGTGATGCCGACGCATTGTTCGACGGTTCGCAGGAGGTTATGCGCTGGCTGGGGCGCGATGATTTCTCGCCCGACAGAGAGGGCCTTCTGCCGTTCAGGGACGGGTTCGAAACTTTCCATTTGCTGCTTAAACGACCGCTGGAACGGATAGTGAGGGCGTTTGAGGGCGATGCGGAGGCCGGGGTCGTAGCGCTCAGTCGTTTTTTGGAATATGTGGATGGCAGCGGGGCGGGCTTTGACATGCCGGACGGAACCGATTTGACTCAGATAGCACTGAATATCTGGAATGTTGCGGCGCACGCCGAGCCCGGTGTGGACTATGTTTACAGCATCATGGACCGCGGGAATACATACTACGGTGTTATCCCCGGCAGTACCCTTTATGTTGCGGAAGCGGTGCCGACGGTGGATTCTTCGCTGCATCCATATATCCCTCGCACCTCCGGCAGTGTCGTTAATGACGACGGCAGCCTGAACCTGCGCATTGTCCCTCCTTCACAGCGGAGAAGCTTTATTGTGCCATGGGAGGTTGCGCCTTTGAAGAGGAAGGTTCAGAGCATCGAGGATACCCACCCCTTAGCGGCCATGTTAGTGAGTGCGGCCAACAAAAAGTTCCCGGGTATAAAGTATGTCTTTAAATTCGTTAAGGTCGAGGTGATCTGGTATGATCGCAGCGGCACCGGGAACTACGATATGCTCACCGATTATTTGGTCTCATTCGACGTTTTCATCAACGTGTTTAATGCCGATGATACATTGGCCGAGGAGAACAATCCTCCGACCGGCTGGGGCAAGTATATCAAGCTGTTTAACCCGTGGGACGACGCGATCAGCCTCAGCGGGTACAGGCTGGAAATAGACTGTGTAGGGCGCAAATGGGAATTCCAAAATGCCCGCAGTGATTCGGAATGGATTGCGCGTGAATTTGATTATAGTATTGAAATCGACCTGCAAGGGGTGATCCCCGCCCGCGGTCATTTCGTGATTGTGGACAACGACACCTTTTTTATCAAGCGGATATTCAGCAACATCGACAGCGCCAATTACCAGGTGGACCACCGGCTCACGCACCTTACCGACAAAATCAACGGGATAGCCCTTTACGGCCCCGACCATACCGGTTCGGAAGTGGTATTTATGCATTCCCGTCCCGGCACACTGGGCATAGGGTCTGACACGGACTATTCCGCACCATCAGGTTCCGCTCAGATCGACGACCCTCGGCCCTGCTGGGTTCGGAACGGTGCGGTGCAGACGGAACCCTGGGGACCGGATGCATGGTTTATCGACGATTTGAGCGCCATTTGGCGGCCTTTTCTGCGGGTATGGCACTGGAACGCCAGCGACACGGCGTCATTTGACTGGTTCAATCCCCGCTGGCGCTATGATTATTCCGGTTCGCTGAGCATGGGGGCGGGAGATGATCCTTTGCTGATCACGCGGGCCAATCTGTCGTTCGATATGCCGGCCCGGCAGAACCTGCTGTCGGGTTTTTATGTCCCGGCAGAGCTGAGAAACCCCGGAGATATCGGCTTTGCTCACGCGGGACTGCCCTGGTGTACGGTAAGTCTGTCAGGCGGGGACGGCTCCCCTCCGGCGGTAGGGGCCGAGGATATTGTGTTTCTGCGGGGCGTTTCGCGTTATCTGACGGGCAACAGCCCCTGCGAATACGGCGAACAAGGCGCCCCCCTATACCCCCTGCCCGAGGCAGAGGGCTATTCCCCCGACCAGCACCCCGAATATGAGCGACTCGGCCTGCCCGTTCGCCTGCACGGGCGGGTTAATGTCAATACCGCGCCGGTGGAAGTCATTGAAGCGCTCATACCGAGAAACACTGTAGAACTATGGGACGGTATAGCCGGCCACGGATGGGATATTGACGCTGTAATAGCCGAAATAGCCGGGGCCGCAGTCGTGGAGAGGGATACGAACGGTGCGTTCGAAAACATCGACGATTTTTTTGACCGTGTTCCGCAGATATTCGGTTCCGGGCTGGTTTCCATAGGCGGGGATATTGATCACTGGCCAAACTCACCGCTCCGCAGGAAGATAGCCCGTTCGCTCTATAACCGAATTACCGTAAGGTCGGACGTATGGGGCGTGACGGGACGGGTGCAGATCCTTGATGACGACGAATTCGAGACCGAGCGGGCGTTTTATATGGTCATCGACCGCTCATTCAACCGGCCAAGAGTGATGTTCCGTACGGAACTGCCGCTGGAACGGTGACCCGGGATCGTAAGTCCTCAGTGAACCCCGTAACATCACCACCGTGCCCTGTGCCGG
>JAGYMJ010000019.1 GCA_018400625.1 Planctomycetota bacterium | reverse complement strand
GCACAGGGCACGGTGGTGATGAGGCAACGGGGTTCACTGAATATTTACGATTGTCATTCTGTTGTTTCTATGAGATACAGGTCGGCCATATAGCCTGCAAAAAGCCCGTATATATGGCCGCATAGCGTTTTGCGTGTATTGCGCAGTGTCTCATCTTCGACATTGACAAATACTTCTTCAAAAAATTGATGAACCGGTTCGGCAAAAATTTCACAGAACTTTTGTGCGGCCACTTCAAACTGTTCAGCATTAAAAAGGCATAGTATAGCATCCCGATTGGTTTCAAGCAATTCCGCCGGAAGTTTTTCCGCATCCTCCTGGAGGAGTTCCTTATCCAGCGGTGGCAGCCGCTCGAAATCTTTCTGTATTCTGTATGTCCTGTCAACCACTTCGACAAGCCGGGGCCACCAACTCTTTTGCGAACAGTTTTGAAGGGCTTCAAGCCGTTTCCAGAACAATCTGATGTTATAGTTTAATTTAGCATCGGCGGCGGCGTGGTCGAAACCCACAGAGAGTACAGCTTTCGTCATATCGTGTCGGTACCCCCTTTTCACGGCCTCATGGTAAAGTCTATCCCTGAAGAAGGATAAAGTTTCGCCGATATCTATTTCCAGTTCTGAGCGCTGCAAATCCACCTTTTGATCCAGAAGGGCTTTTTCCCCGGATTCCAAAAGAGCGCCCAGCCTCAAATCAAGTTTCTTTTCATCCAGTATCCTTAGTATCCCGATGGCATTACGTCGCATGGCGAAAGGGTCCTGGCTCCCATCGGCGGTATAACCCATGGCATAACAGGAAACAATCGTATCTATTTTATCGGCCAGAGACAGGACGGTACCGGCATCGGATTCGGGGATCGGGCCGTCAGAGGTGGTCGGCCTGTAATGTTCACCGATGGCCGTCGCTACAGTTTCCGTCTTTCCTTCATTCAATGCAAGCTCTCTGCCAACATGTCCTTGCAGAGAAGAGAATTCTCCGACCAGCCCGGTCAGCAGATCGGCTTTACATAGTTCAGCCGCCTCTTCGACGTCTTTGATACTTGAGTCATTCATTCCCATCTTTTTAGCAAAAATGGCGGAAAGTTTTTTTATCCGTTGAGTTCTTTGAAAATTATTACCCAGTCCTCCGAGATAAACAACCTCTTTGAGTTTTGCTTTGCGCTCATGCAGCGGTTTTTGAATGTCTTCATCCCAGAAGAAACGGGCATCGGCAAGTCGCGCTCTGAGCACCCTTTCATTGCCCTCTCTCACCGTATCAGCCTGTTTTTCGGTTCTATTGGAGATGATAGCAAATTTATTCCTCAGTCTCCCTTTCTCGCCCACAACCGGGAAGTATCGCTGGTGTTCGGTCATGGCGGCGACAATCACACACTCGGGGACATGAAGGAAATCCTCATCGAACTCTCCGATAAGTGCGTGCGGATATTCCACGAGTCCGGCAACCTCTTCAAGAAGGTCCGGTTGCATATCAATCCGCATGTTTTGTGATTCTAACCCTTTCATTTGTTGTACAATAGATTTTCGGCGTTCTTCATAGCTTGCAATCACAAAACAGTTTTTCAGTTTATCAACGTAATCTTCCAGCGAAGCTGATCGAAGTTCGATGTCGGCATCGCAGAGGAAAGGGTGTCCCTGGATCGTGTTTCCCGCTTCAAGACCAGCAAGGCAGACAGGCACTGTTTTATTCCCGAGCAGCGCGGTCAGACGCCGTATGGGCCGTGCAAAGAGCATCTTTGAAGAATCGTTACTGTTGTTTTCACCGGGCAAGGGCCATCGCATGGATTGGGGGAAAGTTATTTCTCTTACAAGTCCCGCCAACAAACCAGGCAGGAGTTCAATAGTTGGCAGCCCGGGATTTTCAACATTTGTACAGACATAGGGTCCTTTTTCGGTTTCCGTTATCTGCAATTGATCCATTTTTACGCCTTGCGAGCGTGCGAAACCGACAGCCGCTCCGGTCGGTTCGCCCCGATCATCATAAGCGACGTGCGCTGGTGGGCCGATAACTTGTTCCGATTTTGATTTTTGTTTTTCCGGCAGTTGCCCGGCCCATACCGTAAGTCTTCGCGGGGTGCCCAATGATTGGATGCTTTCCGCTTCCAGCAGATTTTCTTTCAGGCGTCGCGCCATGCCGGTGCGGAGTTGGTCAAGCGCCGGTTGAATAGAGCTTGCCGGCATTTCTTCGACGCCTATTTCAAAAAGGAGGTTTTGCATAATTTAAGTGGTAGAATTAAAAAAGTCAAGTATTTAGTGAACCAGGCACATTCCTAAAGAGCAAAGCCCGATTGCCAATCAATAAACGTAAATATTCAGTAAAGTGCGTAGTTTTCTCTCCCCCGTGTTCTGTGCCGGTGTGATGATGATTAACCACGACGAGCCGCCATCACCATAAGCTCCGCCGTTAATCCGCACGGCCCGCTCCTCCGGCTCTTGC
>JAGYMJ010000018.1 GCA_018400625.1 Planctomycetota bacterium | reverse complement strand
ATCCCCGTGCCTACGGGTTCAGCGTGAATTGGACTTTCGCCCTTTAATTCTTAGCTGGTTGTCAACGTAAGAAACGGCGGATTTTTTCAAGTCGTTCAACGGGTATAAACAAGAATCCCCGTAGGGGATGACATGATATTAGCCACGGGTGAAACCCGTGGAAAAAAAAGCGAACTCTCCCGGTGGAGGAGTATTTATGCACTGCAACAACTTTGACAACCCCCGGCCAATTGACATTATTTACTGACTAACGTATATTAGATTGGTCATTAAATGTCTGCATGCAAACATATTTTTCAATAATGATTACATTCGGAATGATCGACGAATTTTCGAAAAAATGCAAACGATAGATAAATTAAAAAATCTTCCCCGCAGGGATACTGAAAATCACAAAGGGACATTCGGAAGAGTATTGGTGATCGCGGGTTCAACAGGGATGTCCGGCGCCGGATGCCTAGCCGCCCATGCGGCCCAAAAAGCGGGAGCGGGGTTAATCACCCTCGCTCTGCCGAAGGGTCTGAATTACGTGGGTGAACAGTACAGGGCAAGCGTCATGTCACACCCTTTAGAAGAGACGGACGATGGTGCCCTGTCCCTCAGAGCTGTTCCCAAAATAGCTGAACTGGCCCAAAGAATGGATGTCTGTGCTTTGGGGCCGGGACTGGGAAGTGAAGACGAGACTCAAGAGGTCGTCGAGATTCTCGTTCGCGAACTGGAAGTGCCTTTAGTCATCGATGCCGATGGGTTAAATGCCCTTCAAAAAAAGACAAAAGTGCTTTTGGAAAGGAGTTCACCGACAATTATCACTCCCCATCCGGGCGAGATGGCCGCCCTGGCCGGCCTTGAGGGAGCCCGGGCCGTACAGAAAAATCGGAGAGGAGTATCAACATCCTTCGCAAAGGAACATGGCGTCATTACCGTGTTGAAAGGTCATAAAACTCTGGTAACCGACGGAAACAGTATTTATGTCAACATGACCGGTAATCCGGGAATGGCCACAGGCGGGATGGGGGATGTCTTAACGGGAATAATCGCTGCACTTGCAGGTCAGGGTATGGGCTGTCTGGCCGCCGCTTGTCTCGGGGTTTTTGTTCATGGATTAGCAGGCGATATAGCCTCTGAGAAACAAAGCATGACGTCGAATTCCCCGGAAGACGTGATTGAAACCCTGCCGAAAGTGTTTCTTCAACTGGAAAAGACCGCATCTGTGATCAATCCTTTGGTTTTTCTGGATTGAGGACTTCCCATTGAAAAATGCCGATTTTATTGCACAGCGCTACGGAAACAGTAACCATACATTACAAAGCCAGATGGGGGGGGCGAGTCGTGGGCCTGCGTTCCTCTATGCTGCCTTTCAGCGGGCGAAGATTTGACTGAATTCGGGAAGCAAGCCACGCCCATGGCGTTTCGCTGTGCTCTTCCTTTATCCGTTCGGCATAACTCATCGCCATATCATATTCCTCTTTGGCTTCTCGGGGCCCGACAAAATCATCGGGATCTTTTCCGTCTCTGATACGTATATAATAGGTATATCCTTCGAGTTCGCGTAAAATCTGATCGTCACTTCGTCCTTTTTCTTTTAGGGATAAGGCTTGGAAATCACGTCCATGACGATTATTGTAATCACGCAGGATTTTGATAAAATTCGGATATCTGTAATTGTTTTCATGCCTGTCCCATTCACGGCTTAGAACTTCGGCATACTGACCAAGCATAAATCTCATGCGCATCAATTCAGCGATCGTCAACTGCGTGTGGGCGCGCCAACGTGCATAATTATCCATAGAACGCGTTTCTGGATCTTCTAAAAGATCCCGCAAGCGCCCTATCCGGTCAGAAGCGTATCTTCTTCCATTACGAGCACGGTCCAGGTTACTTCTGATCGTATCCTCTAATCGCGCGGAGGAACTCGACGAGCCTTCCCGGATTCGCAGGAAACTAATTCTTCGATTGGCATACAAGTTGGGCATTTCTTCCCAAACTCTTTTCAAAGAAGACCTTAAAGGCTGATCTTCCATTCGCCTCTCGTATTCATGCACCGAACATATGTCGGGGGCGTACTGGGAATAGAGTTTCTCATCATCGTAATCAGACTCTTCTTCCAGAAGGAAATAAACCCCGCCGGTCGATAAAACCATTCTGTTCATGGCATACATACCGAAACCTGACGGCGGCATATGCCGGTCATCCCAACCCCACCACTGATTTCCTCCCCAGAGCTCCCGGCGCGGCGATTCAGGCCCTGCATCCATCCAGCCCGTGACCCTTTGGCCCTCAAAACCTCTTATAGTCGCTCTGTCAGCCGCACTCAGAAGATCGGGATCGAGCGTTAAACTCTCACGTTTACGACGGCTGGCAAATCTTGCTTCTTTTCCAAATACATACAAAGACGCCCGTGAATCCCTCAAACGTTTGATAGTCCTCTCAAGCAAAGAACCGTCGCGCAAATCAGAACCGTAGCCATCCGTCATAACATTTATCAACATGCTTCGGTGTCCATAATCGCCGTATCTGTCCAATACCGTATTAAGTGCGGCCCCAAGATTCTGTTCACCGGTTGGGCAGATTTCAACACTTTCAAGGGCCGATTTTATATGTTCTAAATCCGAGGATGGCTTTGTGTGAAACGTTACGTCCTGTCCATAGCCCACGACTATCCATTCGGCATTATTCATCATCTCCGTAGTAAGATTCTGATCCAGGGAATCAAAATAATTATCCATGCGCGCGATCAAACGGGGAAGATTCAGATAAATAACACTTCTGGTTCGGTCGATCACCATAACGATCAGGGTCTTGCCCTCTGCTGCAAGATTCATGGTCGAGACAGCAAACTGATCAACCGCTCCTTCCATGCCTTCCCCGCCTCCGCCCGCAATAGAGAAACCATCGTCCGTTCTTCGGGTAAACTGTCCCGTTTCCCCACCAGTGACCGCACTGGTTGCTCCTGTGATATCCGGGTTTGCAGCCTCTACATCGCCCGCGCGGCCGGCCGCGTCACCAACGCCCTCCCCCACTCCCACACCAAAGCCTGTCTCACCACCGTCAGCGGCCATCGCATCCGTCGAAAGAGTCGTTTCTCTTACCATAGGCTCTATTGAGATTTCTTCTGTTCTCATCTCCTGCATGTTGACTTGAATTCTCTGCAATGCCTCCCGCGGCTCCTGTGCTGTAATAAAAGCCAGCAGCAATAAAACTATAAGATGGAAGAGGAAACTTGTTATAAGGAATGGGCTTTCCTTGACAAAATTCTTCATCCCTTTCGCCCCATGTTTTTTGTGTCTGTCTATCCCCCTCAAAGCGGCGCTTTGCTTATATGTAGCCATTATTACACTCCATTTTAGGTTTGCTTTATCCCATTTGTTGAAAAATCCAATGATTCACTCTTCCCTGAAAACACATCCACATTATCCAATGGATACCTGATAAGTAAATATTCAGTGAAACACGCTGCCACCGGGACAAGCCCGGCGGTAGGAACCCCAAAACAACGGAGTTCACTGAGGACTTACCTTAATAATACCTATGATATACAAAAACATGTAATATGTCAACAAACGCGGTAGATATTCAGTGAAGTGCTCTCTCCCCGAAACTTACGTCCGCATACTTGAAAAACAGAACATCCCCAACAGCATCCCCATCCCTGGTATTAACCACGCAGCCAGGGCTGCAGGAAGGAGGGCGGCGTTACCTATGCTCAGGAAGATAAAGACAAGTATATAGTAAATACCCATAATTATCATCGCTATGAGCGCCCCTACCAGACGGCTTTGGTGACTATTGCCGTATCCTACAAGCATTGGAAGGCCCAAGAGCAATAGAATTATTGCGGTGAAGTTATCAGCGATCCTGCTATGGAACAATACCCTGAATCGGGGGTTATGTGGGTTTTCATCTATTCGCTGCTTGATTCCGGAAAGAGTCATTGCCGGTGCCCTCGTCGTCAGCACGTCTTCCTGTGCATCTATAAAATCACTCAGTGTTAAATCTGTTGCCCATGTTTTAGTTTCAAACGCTTCGGGATCGCCGACAAGCTCTCCTCTCGGATTAAATTCTTGTAAACTGGCCCGGTTAAATTTAATTTTACTGTTGGCCCAATGTGCTGAATCGGCCTCAAGGATTTTTTTAACGACCTGCCCGCCTTCATGGTAGGTCAGTAAAGTAAGGTCGGTCATAATACCTTCCTGAAAATTATAATTCCCCACAAATAGCTCATAAAGCTCCTCGTTTTGCCGGTCAGTGAGCAAAAAAGGCCCGGCTTCCCGCCCCTCTATTTGGTTCTCCAGCACATTCCGTTGGCGGTAAAGATCGGGCAAAATGGTTTCTTGCGCTATTCCCAACATGATTACAACGGGGATCGTAACAATGAATAAAGGCATGCAAATGCGCTGCACGCTTATCCCGGAGGCCTTCAAAGTGAGCAATTCTCCGTTTCTGTTCATATAGACAAGGACAAGACCGGCGGATAGCATCAAAAGCGGCGGCACAGTGTGCATTATATTGCTCGGAAGCTGGTAAAGATACAACAAAAGCAGTTGAGAAAAGGTTTGTTCGGCTCCTGCTTCGTAAAACATATCCACACGCTGCATGAGATCAAAGCTTACATAAAGGCCGAAAATGACAAAATGGGCCAATAGAAAACGTAATATATATGCCCTTGCAACATATCTATCTATTTTTTTCATCTGCTGTTCTATTGAGTGGGCTGTAAGACAAAAATATTTGAACCTCAGTGTTATTGCGGCATTGTATTAAAATCATCCCATTGTTCTTTCAATCGGGAAATGTTTTTGGAGTTATGGCAGATAATAAGCATAAGTTGCGACAGCCCTGACGTCAGTATGGCACCTACAATGAACGCAGCGATCAACCAGGTAGCTAAATCGGGACGGATAGTTTGATTGTAAAGGCCGTAGATTACAGCTATAATACCAAGAACCTGAGCCACGGCCAGCGATACCAGTAAGCCCGCGCTGAGGTTGACTAAAAAGGTTCTCGGTCTCTTTTGGCGAACCTCAACGTCAGCTTTGCCTTTATCAGCACCGCTTTCTACCACCGGTTTTACATGCTCTGTGCCGAAGATTTCCTCTGTTTGCGAACGTGAAGACTCTTTCTCAAGTGGTTTTGGCCGTTGGTCTTCCGGAAAGCACTCTCGGAGTTCATCGAATTGCCTCACCTGTTCCCATCTTTGCATTCCCTGGCTCCATATCAGGTCATCGGCCCCTAACTTTTGCTCCTTAATCCTTGTTTTTATTTTATTCCAGGGCACGGGGCCATACCGCTGATTATCGTGGGAGTAATACCACTTTCTCGAAAGCTCTTCCGCCATTACCTGTTCGGCTTGCTCTCGCTCTTCGCTGATCAATACCGCTCCACACTCGCAACGCAATTCTTGACACCCTTCCGGGATATCAATCACGGCAGCACAGTCAGGGCACCTCATATTATCTAAATGGTCATTCATGACATTATCCGCTCCTCGTATTATAAGTCCTTTTCCGGTAATTGTTCGCTCTTATTCTTCAATTCCCAGGCTTCATCCAGGGCTTTTCTGATTTTTACTTCTTGCTCATCATCGGAAATCTTTTCTTTTCTGTCCAGATCAACCTCCAAAACCCGTTTGTCTGTAATGGTATAAGGCCACAGAACTTCAAAAACAAAATCTACGGGAAATCTTTGGTACCATGGGGCTTTCACCGGGTATAATAATTCTGTGCGGGTATAAATTGTATTTCCCTCTTCGTCCCGAAGAGGTCCTACCCTTACGCGCCGGGTTCCGTAATGCGTAAATTTCATTTTGGCCGGAGTTTCACCAATAAACTTTTCATCAACCCAAACAGCAGCGCCTTGCGGTTCTGATCTGACATGCAGTTCACGTTGGACGCCGCAGCCTATCGACATAATAGTGATATATGCCGCAGCAGTTAGGAAAACTAAATGGTATGATTTCATGGCGTTTATCTCCTTTGCTTTCCCAAGTCAATTATTTCGGCGGTGAGATATTCCAGATCGACTAAAGCCACCGAAGACCGTCCGGTTACCCACCCGCCTGTTTCCCCCGGATTGACTATCATGGGGGGGCCGTTTTCAATCAGGTGATGATGTGTATGGCCGCATAAGCCAATATCATCACCTCTGTCCATCTCCGCATGAAGAACTCGAGGATCATGCGCCATGACCAGCGAAATTCCCTTTAATCTGGTTCTCAAAGGGGAGGCATGGATGTCGTTCGAGAGATCACCAAGCCCTTTTTTCTCTCCGTCATTATTGCCATAAACCGCAATAAGAGGCAAGGATGATTCAAGTAAAACTTTCAAAGTAAAAGGCGCCACAAGATCGCCGCAGTGGAAGATAATTTCGGCCTTGTTTTCACTAAAAACAGACAATGCCTTCTTTGTCATGGGTAAATTGTCATGTGAATCGGCCATAACTCCTATCTTCATTCTTATCCCTCCAATACTGATTGACAGTTAATCCGGCGGTCCCACAAAATGAATTCTTTCACCGGCTGCGACGGCCATTATACTACAATCCCTGTCAGCAACGAAAGATTCAATAGTATCTTCACACCGATATGCCCACAGGGTGGACAGCTGCTTATTATATCCGGTGAAGGCCGTCAGCATTTTTCTTCTCGCTTGAAATATGATGGGGTCGCTATCGGGCGGTGTTTTGATCAAATACTTTCCAGGCGGCGGTTCAAATCGCCAAACAGTCGCCCCTTCCCAATTAATAATACGACATTTGCCGGAATTCTCGTAAACGGCAAAAGAATTATCAAGAGGATAAATTTGTTTAACCCCATCTTGTATTTTTTTTGCAAAAATTACTTTCCCGGCCATATCCTGTATTATAAGGGGCCCTTTTTCGCTTCCAAATATGCAATAGTTCTCGCTTAATAGCAGATGATCAAAAGACAGTTGACCGCCGAATTTTTGTTTCCGTTTCAGATTACCTTCACGATCCAACAATAAAAATCTTAACGCTTTGTCCTCAACGAGAATCGTGTCACCACCGGGCGAAACCCTGACTTGCTTCGGGGGCGGGTTCATTTGCTCCCGGACCAGTTCACCATCCTCCAGAGAGCTGACAACTAATTCCTTATTCGCGCTTATCAAAGCGATCGTCTGCAAATCATCGCTGCTGTCGGCCTGCATAATACCGGCTTCCTGCCCTATCGATTGGGTCTGTCTGTTCTTGTTATCAATGATTATTAGTTTCTCAGAATTCCAGACGCCAAAAAAGTCGTCTGAGCTGAAATCTAATAATTTAGCCGGCGCTTTAATTCTCGTTTCAATCAGTATATTAGTCGATTCCGTATCAATGACGATAACCTCGCCCCCCGGGAGCGAAACAGCAATCCTTTCACCGGAAGGGGTCAATCGCATGCGACCCTCATCTTTTGGTAATAGTCCCCCCATTAACGGTACATCGCCCAGTATCCTGGCCTCTTTAGGCTTGGGAATCCCTGAGAGATTATTCTCGGAACCGGCATTATCTTCTTCTTTAACGGACATTTGCCCACTTACCTCGCTGTAGTACTGTCCCGGGCTGATTACTGAGGTATGTTCTGGTTGCAAGTCTAAGGCGTATACTTCTGTCTCACCGCTCGTTCGGGCTATAGAAAGCCAGGAAAAGTTATCGCCGACATCCCAGTCCGCTATGTTTTTTTCCGACTTCTTTTCCCAAAAAACAGTACCGTCGATGTCCATTATGGCAAAGCTTTTGTCGTCAATAATAGCGCCTATAATAGGAGCATCTGTCGAAGAACTTTTTATTACGGCTCCAGTAACCACCCCCTCAGCATCTAAGATTTCTGCAGGCTCCCCTTTTGAATCGTATATATGGATCCCATCATCCATCGCAGGGACTATAATCATATCTGAGACAGGATCATAAGATATTTCCCCTGTAGAAATCCCGATATTGAATTCCCATTCGAATTTTCCCTCTCCATTAGCCAAACCAATTTCGCCCCTTTTGCCTGCTATTATCAACTTGAGCGGGTCCTTGTTCATCATGCAGAAACTTAAAGGAGAAAACAAGCATTTGATTATAATGGGCTTAGTCGAAGACCCGGCATCGAGATAAACGACTTTGTAGGGGGGGTGTTTGCTGATTATTTCATTATCATTTCCAAGGGCTATGCTTTCCGCCCCCTTCAGGTTATATTTCCATTTTTTCACCGCTTCGGCGGAAAAACCGTATATAGTGCCTTCGGTGTCCAAAAAGGCGAAAAGAGTTGAGGATCGATTAGTATCCAGGGATAAAATCGGATTCTCCAGCTTAATGCTTTTGAGAACTTTGCCTGCCAGTGATATTATATGGCAAGCACGCTCCCTTTCTGCCAGAACTAACGGCCCTTTTCTCCCCAAGCAGCCGATCCCCAGGATTTCCCCCTCAATTTTTTTCTCCCAAAGCGTTTTGACTTCTATATTTGATAAAGAATCCAATTTTGCCTTCCTTTTTATAAACTAAAAAACTCACCTCTGAAAGATTTAATTTTTCGTAAGTCCTCAGTGAACCCCGTAACATCACCACCGTGCCCTGTGC
>JAGYMJ010000017.1 GCA_018400625.1 Planctomycetota bacterium | reverse complement strand
TTTCGATAAAATCGTTCATGCGTTTCTCCAGAAATTGCACGACCCGGGGTTGCTCCTCCGCCAGATTATGATCTTCAGACGGGTCACTGATAAGGTTGTACAGTTCTACCTCCGGTTTGAAGTGGAAATCCGGCTCAAGCGCCCGGATCAGCTTCCATTCGGGTGTTCGCCAGCCGTGCTTTCGCATCCAGGTACATTCGGTGAGGTAAAATTCCGGTTCCTTATAGCGTCCCCGGCCCTCCATAAGCGGCATCAAGCTCCCGCCATCGAAATCGATGTCGGTATCCATCTCCATCAGGTCCAGGATTGTCGGCATCACATCTTTGAGCTGACAATAGTCCGTTATTCGCTGCCCCGGCTCAACTTTGCCAGGGAAACGGAAAATCAATGGGACGACGAGCGTCGGGTCGTATAGTCCGTGATGATCGAACCAGCATTCATGATCATAAAGCGTTTCTCCGTGGTCCGAATCGATCACCACCAGCGTTTCCTCTTCGATACCCAATGATTTCAGGGTTGCGAAGATATTGGCGATGCAGGCGTCCATATAGGCCACCGCTCCGTCATACTGCGCGATAATATAGTCTTTATCGGTACAGCCCGGCGGGAACCAGGTCGCAAAATAATCGCAAAACGGTTTGAAGTCATGCACAGGCTCCAGGGACCGGTTATTTTTATCGTATTCATCTCCATCGTAAAAAATTCGCTCGAAAGGTTCAGGCGGAAGATAAGGGGAATGAGGGTCCATATGGCGCAAAAAAAGGAAGAAGGGCTCTTTTTGGCCGGCCAGCCGTTTGAGCTCGGGAATAGCGACCTCATTCAGATTCTCCGCCTTGTGACTGCGTCCGGCGGCATAAGCCCCCCAGCTCTCGTATGTCAGATAACTGTCAAATCCTCTGCCGGCGGCATTGCCAGAGAAACCGACACAGGTGGTATTGTATTCCTGTTCGCCCAGGACTTCGGCAAGCGTGGCCAGATTTTCATCCAGCCCCCCTTTGTGTCGCAGCGCCACGACACCGGTACCGAAACAGTCCTTTCCGGTCAGCATGGAGCTGTAACCGGATGTTGTCGGTATATGCGGGCTGAAAGCGTTCTCAAATAGCGCCCCGCCGGCGGCGAAACGGTCAATGTGCGGAGTCGTCAACCTGTGATAGCCGTAAAGGCTCATGTGATCGGACCGCAGGCTGTCGATGCCGATCAGCAGTAGATTGGGTTTTTTACTCATAAATTGTCATCCTCCGTGAACCACGTTGTTTCCCCACCGTGCCCTGTGCCGGTGGGGATGATGATTAAATACTAAGTTTCTACGGGTTTTCAGGGACTTACGCCCTGAAAACGGGGCACCTTGCGGCGCAACCCGTCTCCAAGGCGCCACAGACAGGAATGTCTGTGTCACTCAACATCGACAAAAAAAGGTTCTTTTTTCTGTTTACCGGGCGCCAAGCCTCGAGAAGCATGCGTTCAGATAGCCATAGCTTTCCGCAGCAATAATGCACACACGCGAAAGTTCGAGTTCTTTGGCGCCGATGACCTCGAGACAGACCGGGCCGCTATATTTTCCGTCAACGAGCGCCTGGCAATACGCCGGCAAGTCGATCTCGCCGCGTCCACAAGATTGAAAAGGCGGTTTGCCCGGTTTAGGGCCCCTGTCGGGGCAATCGCGAATATGGATGTGTTTGACCCTGGACACGACCTGCCGGAGGGCCTCATCAGGCTTTTCACCGCTGCGGTAAATATGACTCGGATCCATGTCGATGCCAAAGGCCGGCGACTGTATCTTTTCCATGGCACGCAGCGTTGTCGGCGTGTTGTATATAGCCGCCCCGACATGCGCCTTGACACAGAGCGTTATGCCGTATTTTTCAGCTTTTTGCGCCCTTTCTGCAAGGATATCCGTCTGCTTTTGAAAATCCTCTTCAACGTCGGAATCCCCGCCGGGACCGACATTAACTACAGGGATCCCGAGTGCTGCCCCCGCTTCAAAAGCTTTAGTCAAACGATCATCATCGAGGGTAGCGGCCTCCATCGACAGGAATTCAAGCCCGTTTTCTGCGGTGATCTCTTTCAAGTCGTCGGCATGTTCCTTCCAGTTATTCAGGGGCAGATGTTCGCACATCCCTTTTATAGCTGAAATCTCTATACCGTCATAGCCCGATGCGGCTATACAGGCGGCGGCGGTCGAATAGTCATAGCCGGCAAAAAGCACGGAATTAACGCCTAATTTAATCATCCTTTTACTCCTGAAGTGTTATTATTTTCCCGCTTTCCCATGATTCAATAGCGGCTTCGATAACCTTCTGCACCTTCAGCGCATCTTCTCCCGAAGCATCGATATCATCACAAGCGACACCGGCCTCTATCTGATCGATCCACACACCTATACGTGACGCAAAGGTTTCTCCGAAGGAGCGCATACCGCCGAGGTAAGAATACGTTTCCGTCTCGATGCTGTCGCGCGGATAAAAATGCAGATGTTCACAGGCATCTTCCAGCACAAATCGGCCCCTGGAGCCGACAATTTCGCAGCGCTCAAGGCCGTAGCTGCGCCCGCCGTCGTAGCTGCCCGTCAGATTGCCCACCACGTCATTGTCGAAACGGACCAGTATCTGGGCGTTGGACCAGATACTGCGCCCTTCCCCTTTCATCATAAAAGCCGCTACGCTTTTGATATCGCCGCAGAAGTAGCGCATGACGTCGAAGGAATGCGGATGCAGTGCCCGCAGGTGGAACCATGGCGACGACTCTCTGGAATTATTGATCCACATCCTCATGTTGATCATGTGCAGTCGGCCTAACCGGCCGTCTTGAACCCACTTTTTTGCCCGTTTCGCGGCGGGTGTAAATCGGTGGTTTAAGTTGATACCATAGGCAAGTCCCTTTTCCCGCGCCTTTGCCACCATTTGCGCGGCCTTTTGTACGTCGTTGGATATAGGCTTTTCGCCCAAAACCGGTATGCCGCTTTCCAAAAGCTGCATGGTGGGTTCGAAATGATCTCCGCCATTCTCTTCGCCGGCCGTGGCCATACTGCAAGCATCAAGACCCATTCCGCTCTCAAGCATTGCATTAACGCTGTAAAAAGGTTGAGCGTCGAACCTTTCTGCCGCTGCGTCCGCCCGCTCGTGGATAATATCACATACGGCTGCGACTTCTGTTCTCGGGTCTTCATGATATATCGATCCATGTCGATTCCCGATTCCGCCTAATCCAACGATTCCAATTTTAAGTGCC
>JAGYMJ010000016.1 GCA_018400625.1 Planctomycetota bacterium | reverse complement strand
GCTTATCCCGCACCCTGGGCAGAAACGCGGCGGGCGAGGCCGGGGGGGGTTGTCAAAGTTATTGTAGTGCATAAATACTCCTCCACCGGGACAAGCCCGGCGGTAGGAACCCCCAATCAACGGGGTTCACTGAGGATTTACCATCCTGGTGAATAGCCATCTTATCGCCTCTTGCATCTCTCGTCAGCTTAAGGCCGGGATCGGCACGCGTGTGGTGGCAACATGTTCTTTTGAGATACTGTAAATGATCCACAGGCTCTGTCCGATAACAACTGAATACAGATACTGCGGGCCCGAACCTGGGCCGCCTTCCCCTTTCATTGAGCCCGGTGTCACGTTCATGAGCCGTTCATGCCGCAGCAGCCAGGTCTTATTGAATTGCCGGCCGTCCTCGGATATCAGCAGATACATATTACGTCGGTTCGGCGAGTTGCCTATGAAATAGCACCGGCCGTCCGGCAGTTCGCCGGCCGCCGGTTTAACGCCGCCGAAGATGTTGGAGCGCCGTGGCGGGGGGAAGAGAGACTCAGCATCCGGTTTGACGGCCGAATAATAGAACGGTCCCGCTTTTGATGCTTTATTCTCCACCAATGCCACCCAAACACCGTCCGGGCGGCAATATGTGGAGCCATGTACGGAAACAATTTTATTGTTCCCGTCCGCCGCCACCGTTTTATCGCCTTCGGCCTCGAATTTCGGTTTCCGGGAAAGTTTTTTGCGTTCAATGTTCAGCACCAATTCCTGAAATTCCGGCGTCGCCTCTGCGAGTAGAGGCGCATCGCGGTAGGGGGGGAGCAACGGTTCCAGGGGGAGTGAAAGCTCCGGAGTGATCTGTAATTTCTCCGGCTGTTCGTTATCCTTGTAGAGCGGCGTAACCGGTTGCAGACGGTCTTTCTGGAGCGCCCATTCCTGATAGAAATTCACTCCCAGTTCCCATACGACGAAACCCGCTCTCGGCGCATCCGGACCCCTGCCGAAGCGGAAATGTTCTGAAGGTATGATCTGCCCAAAGGGCTTCCTTCTGTTGGGCTCGGTCGTCACGCCATGAAACGCGTTGAGGCTGCCGCGGAAGAAAAGCCGGTCGCCGACAACATAAAACATACCACCGGCCCTGGTGCCTCGTATGGCGTCGTGATCGCTGTGTTCTTTTCGGCGCCGCACCGGCACGGGGGCGGGAGCCGGTTCAATTAAGCTGCCCTCCCCGTTCCAGTCAACTTCGCCTCTGGCATTGATGATTTTGCCCACCCTTGCCAGTTCTCGGCTGCCCGGACCGTTTTCATCCATGGCATGGTTCTGCCACACGCCGATCAAGCGGTCTTTATACGGGAGCAACCGTTGAATATTATGGTTCCAGGTGCCATGGTGCAGACTTTCATATCTGCCGGTCCCGCCTTCATCGACGGGCGCTTTGCTGGGAAGGGCGTGCAGGAGTTCAAAATGCTCCGCCTCTTCCATGATGGGCAGGCCAAGGCCGGCTTTTCGCGGGTCAAAACCCTCCGGGACGTCCCAATGTACAGGCGCCTGCGGGTCGGCGGGGTATCTCTCCATCAACGCCTCGGCATCCAGATCGTTGTCCGGTGCCGGCATAATTGACCTGAAATCTCCCGCGCGCAATTCATCGGGACCGCCAACCGCCAAATAAGCGCCATTGGCCCCGTTGACGAAACGCAGCGCCAGTACATTGCGCCCTTTCCGGAGGGGGGCATTGATCAGATAATTATTGATGCCGACCCGTGAGGTCTTGTTCCCGTCCGGCATGGTATTCAATATCCGGGTTCCGTTCACCCAGGCCTGCAGGTACCAGTCGGCCCCCATTCCTATGGTAACTTCCTGTTTTGAATCCGATTCTATCGGCAGGAACACATAAGCCATCTTGGCTTCATCGTAGGGCGGTTCACCGAAAAACGGGCTGAAATTATACTGGTTGCGTGTTGGTTTCACCCGGTCCGGAGCGATTGAATCACCGTCGATGGTGATGGATTCGGGAATATCGGCCAGTTGTTCTTCAGGCAATTCGGGATCATTACCCCCTTCAAAGAAAAGGGGGGCAAAAACGATCCACTCGGCGGGGAAAGAAACATTTCCTTTGACTTTACCGGCAACGTCTTGTGTTTTTTGAGTCACTGTAATAACCTCTTATTAAAAAGCGCACGAAAGGCCTACGGACGACAACAGAAGGGAAAGGAGCATTGCAAAAACAAGGCAGATTAAAATTTTCAGGCTTGAGACATAGGCATATAAAGACGCAGATAATTGGTAGATATTCAGTGAACCCCGTCTCACTTGATCACCACCGTGCTCTGTGCCTGCCTGTGCGTCGCACGCAGACAGGCCGGTGGAA
>JAGYMJ010000015.1 GCA_018400625.1 Planctomycetota bacterium | reverse complement strand
GCTGGTTCAAATCCAGTCGTCCCGACCATCTTTTTATTATAATTTCAACTACTTATGGTTTAATCCGCAGTATTGCCATATCCTCGGGCAGCAGATAGAGAAATTTGGCTTTTAAATCTAGCGATACCCTGCTGCCTATTTTTCCCCGTTCAGTTTTCGCCTGAGAACGCCCGAGACCCAAATCTTAAATCTGGAACAGGGAATGTCGAATCCCGCGCAGCGGCCCCACCACACACGCACCGCAGGCGCTAACACCAACGCGCCCGCTCTGCGGCCCCCCAACACCCTTGCAGGTCGTGGTGAATTGCTATAATGTTTTGAAAAGAGGATATCACGACGGAAAATGCCGTCAATCCTTTCTAAACCAAGGCTTTCAACAACTGGGTGAATTGCAGGCAGAGTATGACAGATAAGGATTTCTAACTCCTAACGCTTTTAGGAAAAAACATGTCTCCAGAAATTAACGAATTTTTCACAAACAAACGCATCCTCGTCACCGGCGGCGCTGGCTTTATCGGCTCCAATCTCTGTGAAGCGCTCCTGGCAAAAGGCGCCCGGGTTGTGTGCCTGGACAACTTTTCCACCGGCTACCCCAAAAACATCCTGGAGTTTACCGCAAAGCCGGCTTTCAAGCTGATCGTGGGCGACATCCGCAACCCGGCCGACTGCGAAAAGGCCTGCGCCGGGGTCGACTACGTCCTGCACCACGCCGCCTTGGGTTCGGTGCCCCGTTCCATCGAGGATCCGGCCACCACCGATGCGGTGAATGTCGGCGGTTTCGTCAACATGCTCATTGCGGCGAGGGATGCCGGCGTCAAACGCTTCATCTACGCGGCCAGCTCATCCACCTACGGCGATAGCGCGGAGCTCCCGAAGACCGAGGAAAAAATCGGCCGCCCGCTGTCGCCCTACGCGGTCACGAAATACGTGAACGAGCTGTATGCCGACGTCTTCGCCCGCACCTACGGAATGGAAACAATCGGCTTACGGTATTTCAATGTCTTCGGCCGGCGCCAGGACCCCGAAGGCGCCTATGCCGCGGTGATTCCCAAGTTCGTCATGCAGTTCATGGCACACGACTCCCCCGTCATCAACGGCGACGGCAGCTTTTCGCGGGATTTCACTTACATCGACAACGTCATCCAGATCAACGAGCTCGCCATGAAGGCTGAAAATTCCGAGTCCCTGAACACCGTTTACAACGTGGCCGTAGGCGAACGAATCAGCCTCAACGATCTGGCCGATACCTTGAAAGGCCTCCTCTCCGCCCATGATCCGGCGATCGCCGATCTCACCATTCTTCATGGTCCGGAACGGCTCGGCGATGTCCCCCACTCCCAGGCTTCCATCGAAAAAGCCCGCCGCCTGCTGGGCTACAACCCCCAATACAACGTCCAGGATGGGCTAAAGGAAGCCGTAACGTGGTACGCGGACAATCTGTGAAAAGGCCGCGCAGCTGCAAATGAAAATTTGACAGGGGAGTGAATTGGGAGGTTTGGGGCCCAGAATTGCCCAAAACGGACCCATACCTGTGGGAGCGATTTGCAATCGCGATTTGGCCGCTCCCCGGCATTCCATATTCATATTCCATATTTCGCTTCGCGGTATTGGCGCCTCCAGCGCTGTCCGAACGCCACCCCCACCCTCCGCCCGATGCCAAAATCCTGTCAATCCTCTCTAAAATTTGGAATGATGCCAAATCTCTTAAAGATAGCCACAAGATGCACAGAAATTACAAAAATTAAAAAATTATTTATTTCTTTGCGCTTTTGCGCCTCAGCGCGATGCAAAAACCCTGACTTTGCCCTTGACC
>JAGYMJ010000014.1 GCA_018400625.1 Planctomycetota bacterium | reverse complement strand
CACACAACATTGTGCACGAGGGGCGTCCGGGAAGCCGGGGCCCAAAGGTGCAAACAGATATATGGGCAAGACCCGTTTAACGGTGGCAAAAAACGACCGTGCCGAAAGACGTCCCCGCTTCAGAGCAAAGTCCCCCCAAAAAACGCAGGGCGCTTAGAACGTCACTATTAATATTCTTCCTTCCAAGTAAACCACGGAGCAAAATATCGGTATCTGTTAATATATGGCGAGGTCCATATCCCGGAGTAAGGGCCCATGATATACCAACTCCTTGGACCCATGGCCTCCACTGTAAAGTCTTCCATGGCATCAACATTCACAGTCGGGTCCCAACCAAATCCTGGATATCCGGAGGGGTCATCAATATTGGCCTGAGCATGCCCATCAAGATAGGACCTTACCACTTGTCCGTCGTACTGATAAAGCCCTGTCTCCTTATTATCAAGTATGGCCTCAGTGCTGCCGGTAGCTTCGGGTTCAATTCTTAGAGTCCCGTAATGCTTGCGGTAGGTGTCCTCGGGCAATGCGTATCCTTCCGCCAGCATAATTATTTCGCTTACCGAAGGTATCCAGGCATCAGTGATTCTTGTAAGGGTATGACGTTGTTCCGAAGGATCGTAAACTGATTCACATACCGTAACACCCATATTAAGTCCGTAACCGGGACTAATCCTTCTTTCCGACAAGCGGTTTACACGATCGGACATAGGCTCGACTTTACGGCCTGGGCCCCACAAGATCGAAGATCCATCAAAGTTTCCATTTTCACTGGGAAGGTAACCGTGATTGTACAAGTTCTCGGGCCAACCTGACATATGATCGGCATCGCCCGCCTCATCAGCATGCCTATAAAACGGCATGTACTCATCGTGATCCTGTGCGTAGATGTGCATATTCATCGATAGCTGCCGCACGTTCGACAAGCTTCCCGAGCAATATGCGGCCGTGCGGGCCCTGCTGAGCGCCGGCATCAGCATAGACGCCAGTATGGCAATAATCGCTATTACCACCAGAAGTTCGATTAAGGTAAACTTCACCGCCTTCCTTATTCCTTCAAGCCGTTTTCTGTCCTTATTAAGCATGACTTCAACCTCCTTAAAAAGAATTAAGAGAAAAAAAACGATAAAAGTATCACTATATTCATTTTATCAGAAAAATAGCGCAAATGGAAGCGTCCTTTGGGGCATTTTTTTCAAGCGTTCATGCTCACCTCACCGACCAAACCGTGCGTGTGATTTGCCTCCACACGGCTTTCACCTTTCATAGACATTCAGTGAGCCCCGTTTGTCACTGTTATTACGGTACTCGATTTTGATCATTTCAATTCTGAGTGGTAGCGATCGTACCTTTTGATTGTAAATTTTGCATGTACATTGAGTCCGGTTTTTGGAGCATTATAGGCTATATGCAAATAATTACGTCCTGAGTCCCTCCTTGAATATTGCACGACGGGACTTGGTCGGAGCTCACGGTTGAGTTCCATAGAAGCGACCGCTGACAACAGCATCCGGTTATCGAACAGGACGCCATTTTCGCCTACCGGTTCAGGCATTGCCGACTCATCTGTCTGGAACAACCAGCACAAAGACGCCTTGCGGGCAAGCCTGAGCCTGTCGCAGCACATAACGACCTCCTCATTCTGAGAGAGAAAGAACTCACGTCTGTAAGCGATTACGCCGGATGAGGAGGCATAGGCCGGCGCGAGATCAAGGACTACACGGCACGTATCCGTCCCGTTGACCGTTTTTATAATATCCTCGCCGGAGTGTTCCCAGGCGGGCAGGCAGTTGGCATATCCCAGATCACCAAAGCGCTGGCCTTTGCCGTCTATCAGCAAGCAGGTACGCAAATCGCTTCGGTTTTGCCAGCCGGTTTCAGGTGTTACCAGCAAAGGTTTCCCGTCAAAAAAGACATTAAAATGACCGGAGCCGGGTGCGAGTGATATACGGTCGCAGGGACCAGCCGCTTTCCTGTAAGTATGGCGGCCATTATAGGGCCCGCATTTAAGTGACATATCCAGTCGTCCACGTGGATGCCTGAACAATACTGCTCCACTGTCGGCAAAGAAAAACATCCCGCGCGATTGTTTTATCTGTTTTCTGCTTTCTATAGGACTTGGAAGGACCATTACACCATTGCACAGGTTCTCCGCCAACGCCAGCCGGTTAAGCTCACGCGCAGGTTCGGGCAAGCCCTCGTGGTCGATCGTCTCCTGCGGCAGGAAAAGTGTGCGTCGGGCTAATTCCGCTGCGTGAGGAAAACCGAGTTCATTCATGGCGATAAAAAAAGTACTTCCACCGAGAAGTGGCTTGATATCTTTGATGGGAGAAATTCGATGAAGCCCGTCCTCAAGCAGTGTTTCAGGCACGAAGTCCATGATCTGAGCGAAAGGATAGTTCTGGAAAATATCCGTTCCAGAAGCCGCAAGCCATGCATTACGAAAGTCTGTTGGACGGTCAAGGTAGCGCCAAAGGTCCCCTTTGGAGCGCAGCACTCCGTCCCGCGGCATGGCATCGTAGGCACGCAGGGTGCGCGGCACCAGATAGGACAGCATTTGATCGGAATCGGTGATGAAGTGACGGCCATTGAGCAGGGCGGCTGTAGCGCCAGAAATGGAAATCCAGCCATGGTCCTGGATCAGGGACCCACCCCAGTAATCACGATCCACCAAAGCAGTGTCGATAAATCGCCGGAATTGTTTGGTAAGGGTGCGTTCCATATCCTCCTTCAAATCATTCGCAAGCATCGGTCGCAACATAATATGAGCCTGCACAAGTGCGTTAAGTGCATACATCGCATCCATATCTCCGCCATATCCATATCCATTTTCCTCCTGTGTTCGACCGAGAGCCGGAAGCCGGCAGCATTTTTCAAGCAGTTCTGTGATTTGTTGTAAAACTGTGTTGTCGGGCCACAAGCGGTAACCACAGAACAGAACGATACCTTCTCGGCAATGCACATTTTTCTTTTTTGAAACACGTTGCAAGTGATTCTGCAATGATTTACCGGCCGGGCTTTTCTCAAGAATTTTGCGGCGTGATTGCCAGAATTTCTCTTGACACCAATGCGCCCAGGCCGTTTTGTCGGATAACCCAAGATCATCCTCCAATGCATCCTCGGGGTCCGTTTCCAGCCGGGCGCTCATCCACGGCACATCAAAATCGAAGACGGGCTTCAGGCGCAAAGTAACTGTATCCCCTTGACAGACGGCGAAGGCCATTCGTCCGCGAAAACGTTTTCTTTGGAGGTCTTTTGGATGGATTCGCTGAAATACCCACGTTCCCAGAAAGCGCCCGTCAACTTCGACCCTGTATCCGGGAAGGCATGGCAGTCCCCTGTCGTCAAAGTCCCACGGGCCGGTTCGTATTTTTTTACCATCCGAGCGTTTTTCACAGCGGTACAGTCTTTGCCAGTCAAATTCGCTCCCGTCCGCTACGACACTGAACTGATAAATTCCCCTATTCAGCTTCAGTTTCAATTCGACGGAACCGTCCGGAAAAGACCGGGATTCACACAGATCATTTTCATTAAGTGGATCTATTAAATTAATCTGCATTTTTTTCTTGACACTCTTTTCATGTTTGTGATTCAAAACGAAACTTCGGGGGCGGGTAGCGGTCGCTCCATCTCTGCCACACGATAACCGAATCCGGGGCCTTTAAGGGTAGAGATATCTACACAGCCATGGCGGCGCTTATAGATGCCCGGGTGAATCCTCTCTTCCCATTTCGACAAATCAGGGCAGAATTGCATACTGTTCGTTTCAAGCCCCATCATCGGATTGGCATGCGCGCCCAGCAAGCAGTGCGGTATCTGGGCAAGCATAGGATTTGTCAGATCCTGAACCATCAAAGCCATGCCGTGAGCCCCGGCCCAGCTCAGAGCCAGC
>JAGYMJ010000013.1 GCA_018400625.1 Planctomycetota bacterium | reverse complement strand
CAGAATGTAACCCATATGCAGCATGATGCTCTGGAAGAGGATGGCGCGGCCCAAAAAGAGCTTTCAGACATGCCGTTGGAACACCTGGCGGACCGTGGTTCCGACACCTATGCCAAAGATTTGATGCTCAGCATCATACAGGACAACGAAACAGAAATTGCAGATATCGATTCAGCATTGGAGAAGATAAAAGAAAATCGGTATGGTATATGTGAGGATTGCGGTAAAAACATACCTAAGCAGCGGCTAAAAGCTTTGCCGTTTGCACGGCTTTGCATAGAATGTAAGCAATGCGAAGAAAATAGAGATTAAAAACATTGAAGAATAACTTAAAAAATATCTTTATCGGTTCAAAGAAGTATTTCTGGACGGCTGCGGCATTAGTGGTTCTTTTCGATCAGTTCACCAAGTATGTTTTTTTCCGTCTTTCATTGGATACGCCGCATCTTGTCGTGGTACCCAATTTTTTCAATATAGTTCAGCGAGGCAATCCCGCAGCAGCATTTTCGCTTGGCCCCGAAAGTCCTCTGTTCTATATAATCGCCACTGTCATTGGTCTGTTTGTTTTGATATGGTTGTTGGCAGACGCCCCACCAGATGCTTTACTGCCTGTTCTGGGTTTAGGTACGATTGCCGGCGGTGCAGTAGGTAATTTAGCTGACCGCTTTTTTATAGGCGAAGTAAGGGATTTTATCGATCTGCATTGGTTCTGGCGGTTCCATTGGCCCGCGTTTAATGTTGCAGACGCCGCTATTTGTATTGGGGTCACAATGATAATCATTGAATCTTTTCGCAAATTTTCACATTCAGAAAAATGCCTGTAAGTTTTCTATTATGGGAAAAGAATGGCAATATTAAAGATCATAAAAGGTCACTCTAGCGGTAAAGAATTCAACTTCGACACCACGCAGACTATAGGCCGGAGTTTGGATGCAAATATCCGGCTTAATGATCAGGCGCTGTCGAGAATACATGCCGTTGTGAGACGAAATGATTTAGGAGAATATATTATAGAAGATTTACGGAGCCATAATGGAACTTACGTCAACAAAAAACATGTAAAAGAAAGCGTACTTCATAGTGGTGATGTAATACAAGTAGGTCAGTTTTTGCTCACGTTTTATAATCCGTCGGAGTTAGAAGAGCCCCCTGCTACAGAGACTCAGCTTGACGTAATGAATGATGATGGAAGGACGCGTGTCGTGGACACGGTATCATTTCACCATGACTGCAACCTCTCTGAAAAAACAGGGACAACACTGTTAGATGGTGCTGCTCCCGAATATGGGGATGTCTGTAATCTGATAAATTTATTCCAAAAGCTCGATATTGCTCTCGATGAGAAAAGACTTCTCCAGCACATCTTAGAAACTTTGATGGATGTTTTTTCAGACACTGACAGAGGGCTTATAATCCTGAGGGATACTCAGACCGGAAAGTTGAGTCCTGCCGTGGCTAAAAGCAAAGTGCATGGCAATTTAGATATGGGGAAAATTTCCTTGTCCAGCGTCTTAATGAGGTATGTTCTCGTTGAAAAACAAGCTGTCCATAGCAAAGATGTATGGCATGATGAACGGTTTAAGGGCAGCGAAAGCATGGCTAAAGGTGATTTTCGTTCTATTATGTGTGCCCCACTCGTCCACATAGACGAAGTGCTCGGCTTTATTCTTTTGGATTCACATCTGGTAACCCCTTCTTACAACAAGCAATCGTTAGGGATGCTGGCGTCAATTGCCAATGTTGCCAGTCTGGTAATAGCCAACGCCCGTCTGCACAGGGATCAACTCAAACAGGAAAGGCTTAAACAAGACCTTGCCAATGCACGCAAGATTCAGTTGAGTTTTTTACCCCAGAACGGCCCCCAAATCCCCGGATTCGAGTTTGCTAATTGGTATGATACCGCTTATGACGTAGGCGGTGATTTTTATGATTTTCTTGAATTACCGGACGGAAACCTTGGTATTGCTGTAGGGGACGTAAGCGGTAAAGGCATCAGCGCAGCTTTGATGATGGCAAAGATTACAACCAGTATACGCACGCTCGCGGTAAGGGATATGCCACCATCTGAAATGCTCGAAAGACTCAATTATAATCTGGTACAAGAAAAATCAGACCTTTTTGTAACCTTAGTCTATATTGTGCTCGATATTCAATCTAAAATCGCCACTTTTGCCAATGCAGGACATTTCAATCCGATGTTGAGAAATCATAAGGGGAAGACAATTGAGGTTGAATTTGAGGCTTCTTTGCCCATAGGGGTATTGGAAAATCAAAGCTATAAACAAACGGATGTGCGTGTAAATCGCGGAGATATTTTGTTTTTATATACCGACGGTATCGTTGAAGCCATGGATGTTGATAAAAATCTGTTTGGTCGCCAAAAATTATTAAAAACTATAAAAAACACCAGGGCGTTATCTCCCCCCAATGCGATGGATCGTATAAAGGGCGACTTGCTGTCATTTGTCGGCGATCAAGAGCAGCATGATGACATTACCGTTGTAGCCTTTGGCCCCCCAAATAGAGAGGTAAAATATGGATAAATTATCCATCTCACAACGGCCTCACCGCAGGTTGGGCAGGACAAACTTTATGGTTCCCCCGGTAGGAATCGGAGGAGCCGCCCTTCAATACTCTGACGATGAGCAGGCCGCAGCCGTTGTTGAACGCGCAGCCAGGTTTGATATCGACTACATCGACACCTCCCCGCACTATGGTGACAGTGAACGCAAGATAGGATTGGCGTTCAAACAAAATCCGAATCTTCGCGACAAGTTTTTTTTAGCTTCCAAAACCGGTACCGGCCCCCCACCCGACGGGTGTCAGGGGGATCGTCACAGTTCTGAATGGACATATAAAAGTGTCGAACGCAGTCTTGATCTGCTCAATACTGATACTATCGATCTGATGCAGATTCACGATCCAAAAGATTTAGAACCATCGCTCAAGCCCGGCGCCGCCCTTTCTGCACTCAAAGACCTTAAAAACCAGGGAATTATCCGCGCCATCGGGCTCGGAGTCCGTGATCACCAACTCCTGAAACGTGCTATAACACACGGTGATTTCGATACGATACTCACGCATAGCGACTTCAACCTGCTCAGGCAATCCGCCCGCCATGAGCTTTTTCCCCTTGCAGAAAAACATGATACAGGCATTATACTCGGAACCCCTATTCTGCGCGGACTTCTTTCCAACCAGGCCGAAGAAATTATTGATAACGTTAAAAAGGAACATCAAAATATCAATCAAAAAACTCTTCAGGATTTCAATAAAATCATTGAGTTGAAGCGATGGGCTGAGCATCACGGCATAAAACTGATGAGTCTCGCCCTGAACTATTGCTTACGCGAAAAACGTATAGCTGTCGTCCTTACCGGAACGGTCACACCGGAACATGTCGAAGAGCTGGCCTCCTCGGTGATTGATGAAATCCCGGGGGACGTATGGAAAAAACTGGAACGGGATTTTAGGATTCAATAAATCGGATTAATTTGTGTTTGGCCCGGTTTTTGATATTGAGTTCTGAGGATTTATATTCTCTTTTGGCGCTCTCCAGGAAAAAGCCGGCTGCATGTGGCGGTAAGGATGCCTGTTGAAGGGTGCTTTGGGCGTCTTGCCCTGCCACTTCCATCCGATAAAATCGAGCAGCACCTCCCAGTCTTCAAGGGAATGTGAATGCTGACCAGGGCGGAGATGAAACGCAAGATCATCCGGACGATCCAGAAAACGATAGACCTCGCGGGCCGCCCAGGCGCTCTGAACCATTCCCTCCGGATTCGACCAGCGGTCATCACCTGCAAAAGTAAGAAGAAGTGGACGCGGCGCCACGGTGGCAAGAAGGCAATGCTGGTCGAACGGTATATCCTCCTCCCTGCCGAGATATTGTTTCAGACCCGATCCGAACCATGAGGGGAATGAATTGATGATGTTGAGTGTCTCGCCGCTGTCCCCTACATAGCGAAAAACCGGGCTTCCACCCGCACAGGAGGCGTTGTCATTGACCAGCGTGATACGCTCGTCGGTCACTCCGGCCAGCAGGGCGGTTTTACCGCCGCGTGAATGACCGGTCACCGCAACGCGCGCAGAGTCAATATAGGGCTGTTGATGCAAAAAATCCACGCACCGGTGAAAGCCCCAGGCCCAGGCCGACAGAGCGCCGAACGTGTGTCCGGGATATATGTCGTAAATACCGCCGCTGCGTTGTGTTTTATCCGGAACACCGGAGTAACCCAGGTCTTCAGCCATCTCGGTCCGATTGAATAAAAGCAAACCGCATCCACTGTCGATGACACGCTGAACCACCTCGTCAGACATATTCCACCAGCATCCGTCCCCGTCAATAATTACAGGAACAGGTGCGGATGTTTTCGGGAACAGCATCCGGACGCAGAAGCTGAACGGCCGCTCACCGCCGAAGCAATGAATACGATAAGACCAGTTGTTGGGCCTTCCGGACAGGCGTTTCGCCGTATTGTGGCAGAGGGACTCAACACGGATGGAATCGGGCGCCGGGGGCATCCCACCGTATTCCATATCAACAATCATTTTCCGCCATGCGCGGGATCGCCTGATCCATTGTTTTTCCGTCGAAACCCTGCCTTCTCCCGGCATGGTGAATGGGTCGGGCAATTCTCCCTTCTTCAACGCCGGTTCAGTCGGATAGCTCGTATTTTGATTTTTTGCATTCATCTTTTATTTCTCCGTCAGGGTAAGTATTCAGTCAAGTGCGTCCTTACATCACCACCGGCACAGGACTCGGTAGGAAAACCACCTGTTTTACTGAATATTTACTTGATAAAAGATAAAGAATAGACGAAATCAGATCGATCGTCAAGTTTATTGTGTCTCCGTGTGATTCTCATCGTGTTCGTTCGCCCCGGCAGCCCGGCCGAAAATCCGGCTCGTAGTGGACGCTTTCGAGCGTCCCCGGCTTTGCGCGACATTTTCCGGACTCTTAAGCCCTTGAAAAGGCTCACTACGAGCCTGCTGCAGGCTTTTCGGCCAGACTGTTAGGCTTCCCTCCCCCACCGGCAAAGGGCCGGCGGTGGCAAAAAACCGACTGCGCAATAAGGCGCCCTGTTTTCGGAGCGGATTCTCTGATAACGCGGAGAATCCTGGTCAAATTTTTCCTCGAAAACATAATATTCAGAAAACAACTGATGTACAAATACCATGTCAATAGAGCAATCATTAAAAAGCGAACTGTCACAATGGCATATTTCAGCATCTTGATGAAAAAAACACTTTACCCACCATACAGGCTTTAACCCCCACTCATTGTTTTCTTATCGATATTGAACATCAACGGCATTCTTTTTGCTCTGTTTAATTCAGCGGAAAGAAAGAGAGGATATATTTTTTGGGGTTCTTTTCGGTTAAGACCGGTACAAATGGTGCTGAGTGCCCCAAAGAGCTACTGTGGAGTGCGGCACGGTGAGTGCCGCTTTGGAACGGAACCGGGAGAAAGCTCTGATCCGAATGAAAACGCATAAATGTCTCTAATCGTTGATTGCAAAATTTGATGGCTCTTAGGAGATAATTAACATGAGTTCAACAGGAAGGTTAAGATTTTACATTTATCCCGCCCAGCAACCTGACAGAACTTCAATAAAGTACGACCTTGAAAACACGTGGGCTCCTCCGACCGATGTTTATGAAACGGAGGATTATTTAGTGATTAAGATGTCCATAGCAGGCATTGACACAGAAGACGTCAGGATCAGGTTTCTTTTGGATGGTATCGCAATTATGGGCTACCGAAATTTCCAAAAGGATGCATCGACAATCGCTTACCATCAAATGGAAATAAGAAGTGGACGGTTTAAAAGAGTTATAAAAACACAAATCCCACTCGATTCTGAAAACACCAGGGTTCGTTACGATAAAGGACTTCTCAAGGTATCTATCCCTAAAAAAAAGAAAAGGCATGAAAGCAAACATGCGATAAAAATTACATTTTAAGAGGTGCTGTCATTGAATAACAACAACATGAAAACAGAAAAAGAGGATTATACCGATGCAATGATGTCTGACCCTGCCCCGGACGGAAATGTTCCGGGGGATGAAAACGGGGGGCAGGATGAAGAGACGGCTAATCTGACCCGTAAGCTCCCGGAAAGAGTTCCCGTCTTCCCGGGAAGTGATAATGTGATCTTCCCCGGCATGGCTCTTCCTGAAGAGGTTCAAGAAGAGCATCACAAGAAACTGCTCGATAAGATCGTAATGAACGATAAGCTTTTCATATCCACAGCGACCAAAACGGAAAGCGGTCAGGCTGAATCCAAAGATGATCTCTATTCGGTGGGTACTCTCTGCGTGATAATCCAGATGAACCGCGGTTCCGATGGTACCATGAGCTTCATTATCCAGGGACTTTACAGGGCCAGGCTCGAAGAGATTTATAAAGATGATGGTTTTTGGTGGGCTAAAATTACCTATCCAAAAGAAAAAATAGAAGAAGAAGATAAAATTGGAGCTTTGGTCAGAAATGTCAGGGAACAATTTTTGTCCCTCCTGGGAAGCGTTCCCGGGGCCCCGGAAGAACTGAAATCATTGGTCGAAAAACTGGAGTCTCCCGGTCGGCTTGCCGATATGGTTTGCGCTCACATCGACGTTCCGGCTGAAGAGAAACAAGACGTGCTTGAAACCTTTGATGTAAAAGAACGCATAGAAAAAGTCGGCCGTCTGCTTGCTAAAGAGCTGGAGTTTGCACAAATTACGAACAAGATTCGCCGCCAGGCCCGGGACGAAATAAACAGGGGGCAAAAGGAATTTTTTCTCCGTCACCAGTTAAAGGCTATCAAAGACGAACTCGGGGAGTCTGACACCCACAGCGCCGAAATAGATGATATCAAGGAACAACTGCAACAGAAAGACCTGCCCCGGACAGTTGAAGAGGCAGCCGAACATGAATTGGGGCGTCTGGAATCCATCAATCCGGCAAGTCCGGAATATAATGTCGTGAGAACCTACCTTGATTGGCTCATCAAACTGCCCTGGAAGGAAAGCAATGAAGAAAATTTGCACCTGAAAAATGCCTCTACCATCCTGGATGAAGATCATTTTGGGCTGGACAAAGTGAAAGAGCGGATTATAGAATTTCTGGCCGTCCGAAAATTGAGAAAAGACATGAAAGGCTCAATCCTCTGTTTCGTCGGCCCGCCGGGGACGGGCAAAACCTCCATCGGGAAATCCATTGCACGCGCTACCGGACGGGAATATGTCAGGGTTTCTCTTGGGGGTATGCACGATGAAGCGGAGATAAAAGGGCACCGCAGGACTTATGTCGGCGCACTTCCCGGGCAATTAATACTCGGCATCAATAAAGCACGTTCCAAGAATCCGGTATTCATGCTGGACGAAGTCGATAAGTTGAGCTCGAATTTCAGAGGCGATCCGGCCAGCGCTCTGCTTGAAGCTTTAGACCCTGAACAAAATAAAAATTTCACCGATCAGTATCTCGACTTGCCGTTCGATCTTTCCGAAGTTTTGTTCATTTGCACGGCAAACATACCTGATACTATCCCCCCCGCACTGCGCGACCGTATGGAAATCCTGAATTTTGCGGGCTATACCGAAGAGGAAAAGATGAAGATTGCGGAAAAATATCTGGTACCGAAACAGATTGAAGCGCATGGGCTGGACGATACCAACCTTTCCTTCACTGAAGGTGCACTTTCCAGCATTATTAGCTCTTATACCCGGGAGGCCGGCGTGAGGAACCTGGAACGCAACATTGCATCAGTGTGTCGCAAGGTGGCGCGCAAAGTCGCTGCAAAAGAGATAGAAAGGGCCAGAGTCAAGAAACGCGATATTCCGAATATGCTTGGCCCCGCACAATATCTGCCTGAAGTGGCGGAAAGAGTAAATGAACCGGGCGTGGCCACCGGCCTGGCATGGACTCAGGCCGGCGGCATGGTCATGTTTGTCGAGGCCAGTAAAATGCAGGGAAAGGGTAAGATAACGCTGACAGGACAGCTCGGAGATGTGATGAAAGAGAGCGCACAAGCTGCTCTCACTTATATCAGGGCCCACGCCGACAGTTTCGGCGTTGATCCGAAAATGTTCCAAACCAACGATTTCCATATCCATGTTCCGGCCGGGGCAATCCCCAAAGACGGCCCCTCCGCAGGTATTACCATGGCTTTAGCCCTGATTTCACTTTGCACCGATAAAAAACTGAAACATAATGTCGGCATGACCGGCGAGATAACGCTTAGGGGGAAAGTACTGCCGGTCGGCGGTATAAAAGAAAAGGCGATCGCGGCCAAAAGTGCAGGTTTGGATACCGTAATTCTCCCAAAACAAAATGAAAAAGACCTGCCGGATATCCCCCGGCAGGCGAAAAAAAAGCTGGATTTCAACTTTGTCGGCACGATAGACGATATTCTTCCGCTTGCTTTGGAAGGTTAATTTGATGAAGAAGTGAACATCAGATGGAAACCTACACTGTTCCCCATGTTTTGCTTCAGACGGAAATGGACTTTTGTCCCTTCGGTACGACACATCGTTTTAGCCACGCGGCATCAGTGGAATTCGGCCACGTGGCATCCTATCGCACCTTGTGTGGCATCCCCTCCGTGCCTTGTGCCGGTGGAATGAAGATTAAACGCTGCGAACGTGTAACAACAACCTTTAGCCGTTAATGCGCCCTGCCCGCCCCTCCCCGGAAGCGCCCGGCGGGGAC
>JAGYMJ010000012.1 GCA_018400625.1 Planctomycetota bacterium | reverse complement strand
ACCAGCAGGGGCTGCCGCCGAAACCGAACCAGCAGGGGCTGTCCGGTTCGGTTCACGCGGCGGTGCCTCGCTGTCGTTTTTCGGCAGAAGCAGTCCCTTGTCCCTGCACTCTTGCTTGCTCACCCTCTTGAACGCTTTCACAATATGACCCATGTGTCTGTCCAGCCGCTCCTTTACCCATAGAATACCGTGGAAGTGATCGGGCATCACCACGCATTCGCAGGCCTCGACCCCGGAATAAATTACCGAAGTTCGCTGCCACACCTCGCGCACGATCTTGCCCATTGGTGAAAGCTCAACGAACGCTGTACGTTCCGCACGTTCGGTTCCGTGAGCAGCCCCTGCCGGTTCGGTTCCGGGAGCAGCCCCTGCTCCCGGGTCCACTACCCCCCCCAAACACTCCCGCCTTGGTTCGGTCACGACCGTTATCATATAGAAGCACGGCTCACAATAGTCGTGCTCCCAGCAGCGTTGCAGCATCCCTTTATTGCTCATGATCTCCTCTTCTGAAAAAGATCCGTATTATTGAAAAAACTGATAAGAATAGATATCCGCGTCACGCAGCTCGAAACGCAGGCGCACCGGCCGACCGGCGAATTCGCTCACGTCTGCGCCTTCCCGCCAGGTCACCACATGCTCGATGCTGTCACCGATTATCGTCGGGCAATCATCGAGGGTGAACCCGGGAATCGGGTTGCCGTCGGCGTCCTGCAATTCTACGCGCACTCCGCCGCGCACCGAGGTGGCCAAATTCAGCACCAGCTCCCGTCCTTCAAAAACCACCGGCCGGGTCAACAGTTCCCCGCCATCAGGCGGACCGTAAACGGAGGCTAAGCCGTCGGTGCTTTTCACCACGCACGTGCGCTCACCGGCATGCCCGTCCCGGCGGCGCCCTTCATAATCGGGAGCAACCGCCCGGTAGTAGCCGAGAAAACAATCACCGTCGCGAAGGACAGTCATATAAGCCCCGCTCGGCCCTTCCGAGGCGGACCCAGGATGCGGGCGGTGCAGGCGCAGTTCCGCGTTATCCATCGACTCGACAAGGTGCCGGTCAATAAACAGTTCAAGCCGCCCGCCGATCTCGACCGGTGAAAAGGAGTCCTTCCCATCCGGTGGGCCTTCACCGGCGTAAAGGGTGTGGATAGAGCCGGCGTAAATCGCTGCGAATACCAGTGCCGACAACATGCTGCGCCCAACCAATCTGTAAAGTAACTTCACGATATTTTTTTTCATGTTCTTAGAATTAAAAAATGAGCGAAAATAATGTCATCGTGCCATATTCACCTTTTAAGCATTTTCCCGGGAGGAAAGAACCTTATGAAATATTATATCAATGGGGATTTGCATTGCAAGTATTCTTCAAAAAAAATGTAATTATTCAGTCAACCCCGTTGGCCATGTTTCCCTTACCTTTTGCCCCCGTTATTCTACGGAATCAGAAAATACCGTAATGCCCCACTTACCGTAATCCACACGATCACCCAGCTCAACCCGTTTCTGGTAAACCGAACAGGCATCATCAATCTTGTATGAGCCACTCACCGTGAACGGGATGAATTGAGGAATATCGGTTTTTTCAAACCCCTTATCCAACAGATCATCGGCAATGGCCTTATCGGGAGCGATTACATAAACATAGCCGGCCTGAACTACCAATCCCCGGCTGCGGCCGATCGGTGATCGGATAAAATGTTTCGCCTCCAGCTCTTCGGGAATTACGCTGAACACATACTCTCTGTCCGACCAGATTTTCGCGCCGATTTTCAGCGTTGCGGTTTGGCCTCCGTCGTCCGGCTCGATCTGCGCAGCAGCCGTTTGATTGAGCGAAACGCCGTCATCGTTGCTGTTAAGATCGACTGAAACCGGCCCCGGCGTACTGATCGACTCGCGCAGCCGTGCACGACCCGACACCGCCTCGCCGGCCGCGGCGTCTTCCTCCATGAAAGAGGTCATATAAATTGCCCGTTCGTTACGTCTTGAATAGTCATAGGTTATATAAATCATTCCGTCTTCCGTCTGCTGACCGTCGGGATAGGATATGCCGCCGCGCTCATCGAGCAAAAAGCCGCCGTCCCAGGTCAGGCCATCATCCTTAGAGATAAAAGCCTGCAGATGACTTCGTCCAATCCTCCGATCAATCGGACCGTGCTTGACCAGCAACAGGTTTCCGGAATTCAGGCGTGTAATAAAAAACCGCGCGTTCGGATGTTTAATGGATGACGGCGATACAACCGGCCAGGTGCGGCCGCCATCGCTGGAAACGCTTTCACCGATTCCATACCTGGTGCGCACCAGCATCCATAGATCTCCGTTCTTGCGCTCGACAAGCATGTGTTCGTCGTACTGACGATCTTCAAGCGGAACCAGCGCCTTCCCCCTCAGTTCAAAGCTCTCCCCCTGATCAACGGCTATATAAACCGCTGCGCTCGCGGCATCGCGATCACCGCTGAGGCGGGCTGCCCAGTCGCTGATCGGAAAGATCCATTTGCCGTTTGAAAGGACAATCGGCTTGCACATCATCACGCCCTGCGCAACATGACGGGGAGGATTCCAGACGGGCTGTCCGGCATCGGCATCGGCCGTGGTCATTGCCCAACTCTGGGCATTCTTTCCATGAGCCACGGCCTGTCCCCAGAAAACCCAGAGACGTCCGTCCGGATCAACCCAAATCTGCGGATCAAACGCCCGTATCGGTCCAGAACCGTCCGGATCAATCACCAGCCGTTCTTCCCACGTCCTACCATCATCACCACTGGTGGCCACGACGACGTAATTGTTCCGATCTTCGCCCGGTGCAGGCCCGGCGTACCAAACCGCCCAGAGACGCCCCCTCGGGCTGACCGCCATGCTGGACACCATCTGAATGTTCCGGGTCTCGACCGTAGGATACTCCGTATCTGACGCAGAAATAATCTGCGGCGGTGTCAACACATCAGCGTCTGACGCCTGTTGCCGCCGCAAAGCCGCCGCAAACATCGACTCGTCGCCGATCGCCAGCAGAGCAGTGGCTCTACCCCTGATGAATCGCATGGCCAAAACGTTTTTGCCTTTCTGGAGTTCGACTTCCACTTGATGATCGAGTATGGAGTAGCGACCAGTGCGATTTCCCATTTCCAGCGTATCGAAAAAAGGCCGCCCGTTCATCCAGCATTGGATCCACCAGTCGGCGCCTATACCGAGTGTAACCGTCTGATGTGCGGGCGAGTGGAGCTTGGCGAAAACATAGGCGCTATCTTCGCTGCTTTCGCCGATATAAGGTTCCAGGTCGATAGATCGTCCCGCTTCCCAGCTCACGTGCTTCGGTTCGAGGGTAAGGGAAGGGAATTCCGGCGCGGCTTCAATATCCATACCTTCCGGCATGGTCGCCAGGTCAGCGTCGTCAACAACGGGATGGGAGCGGTCAAGAGGGGCGAACATGACAAGCTCGTCTCCCCATTGGAGGTCACTGTCGGCGCCGTACGCACCAGGGGTAACGATGGTGAACATAATCGTTAAAATGCCAGCAAGAAGCAATACTGCAAACATAAATACATTTTTCGTTTTCAACATAATAATTTTCTTCAATCTGAATTAAAGTTGATATTCAATAAAATGTTTTCTCCCCGCCGGACTCTATTCGGGGGATAGATATTCAGTGGACCACGTCTCACATGATCAACACCGTGCCCTGTGCCGGTGGGGTGAAGATTAACCACTAAGAGGCTCCAAGTGCTCAAAGCGACCGACAGCGCGAGAACCATACCGCTCAGTGAGATCGTCGACATACGTCCGCCATTCCCTATACCGTTCAATATATCTTCAGCAATCATCATATTCTTAGCCTCCTAATATCCTGTCGCACGAGCCTGTCGCACAATAATTTTCTAATCCAACCATCAATTGCAGATCTGTATGAGCAAGGCGGCTCATTTCCCTCACTCCTATGCAGCTAATTCGTAAGTAATCAGTGAACCACGTCCAAAGTTTTAATCCAAAATGATGGAATCAAGGACTCTTTCTTATGCATAAATCTCCTCACTGAAATAAGATATTTTTCACCTGTGCTTAACTAAACCTCCTCTCAAAGTCACTGTGTTCAAACAATTTCTGTATCCGATTTTAACCGATTCACCCTCTTTTCTTTCTCTCTGATTGCATATCTCGAACCTCCAAAGAACCCGGCTGTATCCTTTGACCACATCAGTCCAGTCGGTAAGTTTCTGCAACGGTTTATATATATGGGTTTTACCGCCATCAACAGATACACCGGTTCTTCCGGGGCCGGGGAATTCACCGTCGAGTGTGAGTTCGATTTCAAGCCGCTCGAACATTAAGTTGGGGAGCCCCAAAAGTGGAAGGCACATTTTTCCCTTTCTCCCGGCGCTCAGGCCAAGCCCCACCGTGGAGAAGGCGTTTTGGCCGAACTGATCAGACCAGGCGGCCTCCACCAGAGCGCAGTCATCGCCGGCAAAATCCACGACGTGTTCGAACGCCCCTTCTCCAAATCGTCTCGACTCTGCGGTCTCCGCTCTTTGACGCAAAGCAGGGTCATCCTGACCACCGAAAATCGCTCCATTCTCCTCCACATCCTGAATAAGTCGGCTCTCATTCTCGCTGTTGATCTCATCCCAATTTGTGCCCATCATCCCCAGCAGATTCGGTGTGCGTGTGCACTGGGCATAGCGTGTCAAGAGAAAAGCATTGTTCTCATTTCTCGTTTTCGGGCACCCCAAAACACATCCGGTTCAGTGGGGCCCTGTCTCATGGTCACCATCTGACCACGCCAGGGCATAGGCACCCAGGCAGTATTCGACTGTTCAGAATATCCTGCATCTTCATGATTTTTCTCTGACGTTAATGTCATTTTCATTTCTCCATTTTTTTCTCCAGTTTTTCTATAGCTTCCTTGGCCTGTTCGTTCTGCCGTTCGCCGAAGTCGGCCGCCAGCATCCGGCGATAATATTCGATACCCGCTTCGTGGTCTCCCAGGGCTTCAAGAGTGTTGGCAAAAGAACGCACATACCGCGGCCCCCAACTGCCCCCCAATCCTTCAATCTCCTTTGGTTTTTGCTCAACCAAAAGCTCCAGTGCTTCCTCGGGCCGGCCGAGGTCCCGCAAGATGGCCGCCGCTCTAAGAACCGATCGATGGTTTACATGACTAGCCCAGTCTCTCCGCGCTGCGTTCTTAAACGCCTCCACCGCCGGCTCAGGCTCATCGAGCTGGTCGATGTAAATGTCGCCGAGAACCTTATAAGCACGCGCATTGTCATTGTAAGAGATAGCTCGCTTTATATCCTCTATAGCCGCTTCAGGCTTGCCCAGTCGGCGGTGGGCCCGACCCCGCATATAAAAAGCTTCATAAGCAAGATCCTCCGGCCATGTATCGAAATCCACGCCGTCGAACCGGGATCCGAATTCAGAAACGAGCTCCTGATCTCCTTTCTCCTCTAATTCCTGCAATTTGCCGGCAATAATGGCCCGCCGAGCCGTTTCCGCTATTTCATCTTCTCCTTCATCACGTGCGTTGGCAAGTAAGCGCGCAGATGCATCGGTCACGGTCAATTCGGACACGGCATCAACGATCCGCCGCCGATCCGTTTCGCACGCCATGCCGTAAACCCTTTCGAGTATCTCAATGTAATCATCGGACGGTTGACCGTCCTGAACCATATACTCTCCAAGCCCTCTCAGGTAAAAATGGCGGAGAATTTCGCTTCGAACTTCATCCGAGATGTCACTGTAGTAGATTGCATCGAATCTTTCAACCAGTTTTTCGGCCCTCTCCTCGTCCACAAGGAGCTGCTGGGGGAGTAAACGGTAGTGAAAATACCGGCGTACCGAATCCGCATCGTGAGTGACAACGGGTTCTATATACTGCTCCAGCATACCGGCTTCGAGTATCGCCTCCAGGACGGTATGGTTGACGTGTTCATCCTGAACTTTCAGGCCGGGTTCAAACGCCTCCCGTGCGGAAGCGCCCAGATCACCTATCAGATGAGCGGCGGTGCGACGCATGGCTTCACGTTCATCTTCCAGTGCATCAACAATCAACGGTAACGCCTCCTCGCCCTTTTCACGAAAAGTCTCCAGCAACTTATTGCGTGCCTTCCGGGCTGATTCGGAGCCAAAAGCTCCTGCACGGCTTTCCAGGCAGCTCAAAAGTATAATTCCCGTCAAGACAACATAAAAAACCCGGCATGCATAAA
>JAGYMJ010000011.1 GCA_018400625.1 Planctomycetota bacterium | reverse complement strand
ACCGCTCCACCGGGACAAGCCCGGCGGTAACGTGTTTCACTGAATGTTTACGAATTTGCAATGGTGTCATAGATAATTAATGATTTGAGGTTTGACTTTGTTTGAATCGCTTACAAATACTCTGGAAGGTTTTTTCGGACAGATCAGAGGGAAACCGCGTCTGACGGAGAAAAATATCAAGGACGGGCTGAGGGAAGTGCGCCTTGCCCTCCTCGAGGCCGATGTACACTTCCGGGTGGTTAAGGATTTTACAAACTCCGTGTCGGAAAAAGCCGTTGGTGATAAGGTTCTTAAGGGAGTCAATCCCGCCGAGCAGATCGTGAAAATCGTTCACGATGAACTCGTGAATATAATGGGCCCCGTTGAGACGACCATTCCTCTGGAAGGGAAAGGCGGGAAACCGTCGGTTATTATGCTCGCAGGACTTCAGGGAAGTGGTAAAACGACAACTTGCGGCAAACTGGCCAAGTATCTTGTTGATAATTTTGATGCCGCTCCTATGCTATGTGCGGCTGACGTAAGGCGTCCAGCGGCTATAGACCAATTGGAAACGCTCGGGCGGCAGCTCGACCTGCCGGTCTCAAGCCGGAGGGGCAGCGACGCCCTCAGCGTCTGTCTGAAGGCCCGTATGGAGGCCAGTAAAAATAGTTGCAGCCCGCTGCTGCTGGATACCGGCGGGCGGCTGCATATCGATGAGGCGATGATGTCCGAGCTGGCTGAAATCAAGAAACGCCTCAAACCGGACCAAATTTTCCTTGTCGCTGATGCACGCACCGGGCAGGATGCTGTAAATAGCGCTGAGGAGTTTAATAAACGCATCGAATTTGACGGTGTCATCCTGACTAACCTCGACGGTGATGCGCGCGGCGGGGCGGCGCTGTCGATCAAATCTGTTACCGGCAAACCGGTGAAATTTGTCGGCGTCGGTGAAAAAATGGATAAATTGGAACCCTTCTATCCTGAAAGGATGGCCGACCGCATACTCGGTATGGGTGATGTTGTTACTCTGGTTGAAAAGGCCGAAGAAGCCATCGAGAAAGAAGATGCTGAGGCGATGGAAGAAAAGATGCGTAAGGCCCAGTTTGACCTTGAAGATTTCAGAAAACAGCTCAAGATGATCAGAGGAATGGGCCCGCTCAAAGAACTGATGAGCTATATCCCGGGGATCGGCAGTAAGCTGGGTGATCTCGATTTTGATGAGTCCGAATTGGACCGTATCGAGGCGATTATTAATTCGATGACTCCTGATGAACGTCGGAAACCCCAGTTGATCAACGCCGGTCGCCGCAATCGAATAGCCAAAGGCAGCGGCATGGGCGCCTCGGAAGTCAACCGCATGCTTAAACAGTTCAAGCAGCTCAGGAAAGTCATGAAGAAGATGACCAGGGGCGCGGGGATGGAGCAGTTGGATAAAGCATTTTCAGATGATATAACAGCTCCGGGCAATCTGATGCCTAAAGGTTTGAAAGGCAAATTAAAGGGAAATAAACGCAACAAGTAAAGGGTTTGACGGCTGATGTGAAATGCATATAATTTATAAGAAAAGTAACTTTTTTTAGAAAGGCTGATTAAAATGGTAAGGATAAGACTTTCAAGAACAGGAAAACGTAACTCCCCAAGCTGGAAATTAGGGGCGTTTGATAAGAGAACCCGCCGTGACGGGAAAGCGATCGAATATCTGGGAGCTTATAATCCACATGCTGAAAACCCGGAAGATAAACTGGATATTGATGTGGAAAGGGTAAAGCACTGGATTGATAAAGGTGCGCAACCTTCTAAAACGGTTGCAAAATTGCTGAGTTATCATATTGACATGTGATCGACGCAAATATATAATGTCCCGAATAAGATTTGATTTGCTGAGCCTTTTCCCGGAGGTGTTTAGACCTTTTGTCAATGCCAGTATATTGCGTATAGCGGCAGAAAAGCAGGTGGCGGAATACCATCTGCACGATATACGTCAATATAGTCGGGATAAACATAAGAAAGTTGACGACAAGCCTTATGGCGGTGGCCCGGGTATGGTGCTGCGCTGCGAACCCGTTGTGAGCGCATATGAAGATGTTCAGAATATGGACGAGCGAACAGGCACAGCGATATTATTGACACCACAGGGCAAAACTTTTCAGCAGGAAACAGCAAAACGCCTCGCCCGTGAAGAAAGGATTACCCTGCTTTGCGGACATTATGAGGGGTTCGACGAGAGAATCCGGGATATGCTGCCGCTGGAAGAAATTTCGATCGGAGATTATGTCCTCAGCGGCGGAGAGGCCGCTGCAATGGTCTTGATCGATGCCGTAGTGCGGCTTATTCCGGGCGTACTGGGGCATGAGGAATCAACAAATAATGATAGTTTTTCCGATGGCCTGTTGGAATATCCTCAATATACCAGGCCGCCGGAATTTCGTGGACTTAAGGTGCCGGATGTGCTCTTGAGCGGGAATCATAAAGAAATAGAACTCTGGCGACGGGCCCAGTCCGAAAAAAGAACTTATGAAAGAAGGTCGGATTTGTGGAAAGATATTACTCAAAATAGGAGCTGAAAATGACGGATGATATGCAAAATACGGGGGAATTAAAAGGGCAGGACCTGCTCAAATCCATTGAAGATGAATATAAAGCAGGAGAAGTGCCGGATTTCAGTCCGGGGGATTCGTTGGAAGTTGGTGTGCGAATCAAAGAAGGAGATGTGACTCGTGTCCAAAACTTTACGGGAGTCTGTATCGGACGAAAAGGGTCTAACCTTGCTGAAACTTTTACGGTCAGACGCCTCGTGCAGGGCGAAGGGGTAGAGAGAGTGTTCCCGATTCACTGCCCTTCCATCGATCACATTAAAGTCCTGCGTCGCGGTAAGGTCAGAAGAGCGAAGCTTAACTATCTGCGCGAACGTACCGGGAGAAGTGCAAACGTTAAAAATAAAATATAATTTCTGCACTGTACTGATTCAGCGTGAATTGGACTTTCGCCCTTTAATTCTTCGCTGGTTGTCAAAGT
>JAGYMJ010000010.1 GCA_018400625.1 Planctomycetota bacterium | reverse complement strand
CAAGCGTCCGCGGGTTAGGCGCCATTTTCCGGACTCCGGAGCCCTTAAAAGCTCTCACTACAAACCATTTACAACCTTTTCGGCCAGGCTGATAGGGACGGCTAACCGCCGCCCCAGATCCTCACGTTGGCTGAAAGGAATGACAACATGACTGCAAGAATCATTTTGGTGTCGATTCCGATCCTTGCCGGATTGATGCTGATCCACAAGACAGAATCAGAAGGCCCGATCGGTAACCCGCCGTATCTGTGGACCCGTTACATCACAGAGCCGTGGTATGTCCATATCGGTCACACCGACATTGACGGAAATCCCAACTTCTCTCGTCGCCGTTTCGGGTTCCCCAGCCCGGCCATGATCCTGGACACCTCTACCACCAACGCAAGTTGGTACGCGAAGCTTTGTCTCCCCCGTCTTGCAGTCAACGGACTCGTTGCACTGGGGATCTCATCTGTCCTGATTGCAGGCACATATTTGACAAGAAAGAGGAAGAAATCCGCACATGGCTAAAAGGTTTTTGATACAACGTGCGTAGCGTTTAATCTTCATTCCACCGGCACAAGGCACGGTAGGGATGCAACACAAGGTGCGATAGGATGCCACGTGGTTTACTGAGGACTTACCAAATATCTTTCCGCTATTTTCTCACCTCGATTTCCGGTGCATCGCTTTCCAGAACCACAATGGTTGCGGCGTTGGGAAACATGATCCTGTAGTGGCCGGCTTCGAGCTCGGCCGGCAGGGTCAGGTAGAAGTGCCGGCGCCGGGGGGTCCGCCTGCCCTCGTTCTTGGTTTTGAACCTCCGCTCTTTTTCCACCCGAACGTTATCGACCTCCTCGTCCCCGCCGTCCGGCTCATAAAGGGAGATAACCACTTTTTGCTCGGCATCCTCATCCACTTCATCGGACATACGCACGTAGATGCTGAGATTCACCGATTCGCCTTCAACCTTCCCGACCAGAATGGGGGGCAGCGTATCCGCCTCGATGAACTCATGGTCCATGATCACGCCGAAGAAATCGCTTCTCACGACGCTATTTTCATATCTTGTGGCGGCGAGGACGGGAAACGGTTCGATCGGTTCTTCCTCCTTGTCAATCGCCCACAACGCGGTAGGCGCCCCATGGAAATAATTGTGTCCCATCAGACCGAAATGGGGGCTCTCAATCATCAGTTTGATCAACCGCAGGTAGGCCGGGTTGCCGGTCCAGTTATACGCCTCGGCGAAGAGGAAAAGCCGAACCGTCTGATTACTGGTATAAAAAAACCTGAATTTGTCGTCGAGCGCGCGCAGGATTGCGGTTCGCGCCATCTCGTCGCCGGTGGCGTTGTAATACAGATAAAGCGGGAAAAGCCACTCCGTGCTTGTTTTATAATACACCCCGTACCGCAGAGCATCGTTCAAACCCATCGGATTATCCAGGTCTATCAGAGACCGGGCTGATTTCCGTGCCAGCTCACGGATCGTTTCATCCTGAGTGTGTTGATAAAGGACGCTGAGGTTGTAGAGATGACCATGCGTATATCCGCTCAAATGTCTGGAAGGGTCCGCTTGCTCGCGGTAGGCGTCAGCCACCATCTGGAGCAGCTCGTTCGCGTATTCATCGCCGGTCATATAATAGTTCAACAGCCAGCCCATGGTCCAGAAACTACCGCCGAGTTTGCTGCTCTCACCCCAGTAAAAGGGCAGGTGGACATCTGCGTCCGCGAACCCGCCCCTGAACTTGCGGCCCGCGGTCCAGTGATGAAGGTTCAGATCGCCTGAAAACCGGGTGAAATGCCGCCCGTAGTCGTAGTAGCGACGCTGACCGCTGCGCATGTAGAGCAGCCAGGAATTGAGGTCCAATTTGTAATGCCCCGCACCTTCTGAAAGCCTGAACCAACGGGGACCCGTGCCCAGGGTGATATTTTTCCCCCACATGATAAAACCGCTGCGTCGCAGCTCTACATGGCCATAGCGGCCTCCCACCGTTTCCGTCCAATAGTCCGATATCTTCTCTTCGACCTCGGGGAAGCGTTCGGTGTCTTTGGGATGCAGCGGCCAGCCGACCGCTTCCGATGCGCCCAGCCACTCCGGATCGGCCTGGAACAGCGGCGGGTGCGCGGCGGCCAGTCCCCGTGCCTTCAATGCCCCTTCACCCATCGCGCCCGTGCGCGGTAGCAGCCACACATCGTGCGTACGCGCAGCGCTCTGTGCGTTGCTGTATTTTTCGGCAATTCTGGTGCCGATTGCAGGGCCTAGTGGGTACTTCTACATCTTCTACGACCCTGAACAAAACGTATTCGGCAGCGAAATGGATTTCCCACTGGATTGCCCCCCGTTTGTGCTTGCTCAGAACTGTCGGAACTCGCAGCGTATATGCGAATTCGTTGCAGTCCACACCGACAACGAGATCAGTCCAATGGGGCGAATGCCGATGGGCGACCCCGTCGAAGAGTTTATCAACACCTCACCAGTGGGAC
>JAGYMJ010000009.1 GCA_018400625.1 Planctomycetota bacterium | reverse complement strand
AAACACTGTTTCGCCAACCTGGAGGCCGTGACGAACAGCCCGCTTACTGCCAGGGAGATGAAGGCGATAGAGGGCGTGGACAGGGGATGTCGCCTGATAAAAGGGCATGTGTTTTTATGGGAAGGCGCCCGTAGTTGGAAAGACCTCTGGGATACGGACGGATACGTAGCGGACAAGAGATGTGAGGAAAAAAAATGATACTTGAACTTAAAAAGGAGGCGTTTAAAGTGAACAATTTTATTCATTCGATGCGTAAGAGCCCAATTGTAAAGTGGAAGAAAATTATAGCATTATCGGCAATGTTGTCCGTCCTTATTCCTTTAACCATTTCTGGGGGAGAATCAGAAAAAATGTACGTTGTCAATCAAGACGGTGAACGTCCGGAGCCTTTTGTCGCTGCAGAAGATGTCTGTGCCTGGCCGAACCTGACCCGGTTGCCGAACGGCGATATCGTGGCGCTTATATACAACCAGCCCAGTCACGGCAGAATGCCCGGCGACGTCGAGTGCTGGGCCAGCGAAGATGAGGGCGAAACGTGGGCGAAAAGGAGCGTAGCCGCGCCGCGCGGCACGCCCCAGCAAAACCGCATGAATGTGGCGGCCGGATTGACCGCCGAAGATGATTTGATCCTCATCACCTCCGGCTGGTCCGCACCAGGCGATTCTGATGCGTGGGCTAACATCGGTGAGGTGCTGCCCACATGGGTCTGCATATCAAAGGACGGTGGTCGAACCTGGGATATCGATAAGGAGAGTTTTCCCCAGGGGCCGGATGGACGACACCTCATCCCATTTGGGGATATCATGCCCGGTGAGGACGGCAAACTCAGGGTGGCCGCATATCGCGGTAAAGTGCGCGAAGATGAACAACCCCCCAAGGAAGACAGCGAACTTGCCCGCCGCGCTGCCGACGGGCAGAATTGGGTGGTGCGTGGTGATGGTGACGGACGTACCTGGGAAGAGGATTCTCTGGTTCCCGTCAGTGCTAAGAACCCCAGGCATCGTAATGCGTTTAACGAAACTGCACTTCTCCACCTGGGCGATGGCGAGTGGATTGCCGCCGCGCGATACGGTTCCGGTTCCACCTTCATCGTGCGTTCTGAAGACGACGGGGCAACCTGGTCGGGAGACCGGCGCGTCGCCCGGGGCCATCCCGCACATCTGATGCGGCTCGATGACGGAACCATTATTTTGACATACGGGAAACGCGGCGGGCAAGACAAAGGGGTAGAGATTATGTTCAGCGACGACGAGGGCCGGACATGGAGCGATGCATTCCGCGTACTGGACACGAAGCCGGGTCATACCGATGTAGGCTATCCGAGCAGTGTTCAGCGCGTTGACGGACTTGTTGTGACAGCTTATTACGAGGGGGGCGGGGGTGAATATTCCTTGGGAGTCGTCATATGGGACCCCGTTAAGACACGGGCCCGGTAATTACAGCGTTGCAGTATTTCGAGAATTTCTCTTAGCGCTGATCGACATTATGCTTGAAATGGATTTCTATCGTATAATATGGATATCGTTTAAAATATTGTTCTTTGGATATTTATATTTAATCATAACTTTTTTTATGGAGGTCGAAGTCATGAATGAAAAGATAGAAGTTCGTATTGAAGGAGTAAAGAGAGCGGGAAAGTTCACTTTAATCGAACTGCTGGTTGTGATTGCGATCATAAGCATTCTTGCGGCCATGCTGATGCCGGCGCTCGGCCGGGCCAGGACGGCGGCTCAGCGGACTTCGGCGCTTTCCGATGTTCGTAATGTCGCTCTTGCCCTTCACATGTATGCCAATGATTATCACGACAGCCTGCCTTTTGTCTCGCGCGGTTCTGAATTTTGGCCCAGGACGCTTTTTGAAGGCGATTATACTGAAACATACGGCATATTTTGGGGCGCGGGCCGTCGGCCGGGTTGGAATCCGGTCCCGAGTGCAAGCAACCCATTTAACCCCGGGGATCCCGAAGAGGTCGAGGCCGGGGGGCATGATGAATACCCCGGATTTGGTATCCCGCGCGGACTTTCTACCCATGAAGATGATTACCTGAATGATTTCGATCCGGATAGCTGGCGATACGGAGCCCCCCGAAAGATAAGTGAGGGGAACGCTCCAGCCGCCAGTATGCAGCTTATGCTGGTTGATAACTTCTCTTTAAATAGTTCTTGGAATTCTTTATCACATTTTTATGGGGGGGCACAAGTTAGACCTGGTGAGAAAGACGGGCGCGAGAGACCTCAAGAAAACATATTTCACTATGAGGGTCATAAAGTGAGCGCCTATCTTGACGGGAGGGGCAGTGCCGTGACGCACAACCCGGATGACCGTGTGGAAAACACACTAGGCTGGAATCCCGAAGCTCCAAGTCTTTTTGAAGGCGGGTATTCAGGCGGTTGGACTTACGGGTCGCTTATTGTGCCGGGCTATTACCCTCCATGGTTTGTACAATGGAGAGTGTTTTATCTTGAACGTCGTATAAGATGGCCGGATGACAGCTCCCTCTTGCCATGAGAAACTCCAAATACAATTTTATCTGAATATTTACTGATCAAGCAGGGCATTTTTCATTGAATTTTTACAGGAGATTTTAACATGGAGAAAAAAAGTTTCTTTGCCGTGGCGGTTGTGTTGTTGATCGTTTTTTTAGGTGTCTTAAATTCCGCCGCCTCGCAAGCGGAAGAGGTCATCTGGTCGGACGAACTGGTGGTTTTTGGGCCGCTGCACCGCGACCATCCCGCACCCGACAGCGAAATTCTGAGCGCGGTTCCCGACTCCTTAGAAATTGAGGGCAATGACCGATTGCCTCCGCTCAGCCTCACCCCCAACCGTCTGGATTGGGAGCCCGGAGAGGCCGTTGACCTGGAGAAATTTACGGGCGAAGAGCGGGCCGACCATGCGAGTCCGGAATCACGCCGGGGCGCAGCCTACGTTTTCGCCGAACTTTACTCGCCCAAACAGCAGAGCGTAACCTTCGGCCTGGGCGCCGACTGGTGGATGGAATGCCGGATCAACGGACAGCCCTTCTTCGATACCCTGGAGCGCGGCAACGTGAAGACTCCTATCAGTATCCTCAACCACCAAGCGGAGGTCGAACTGAATGAAGGGAAGAATATACTGGCCGTGCGCTTGATCAGGGGCCGTTCAAGCGCTATGCTGGCGCTTGGGGATGAATCCATGTTTGCGGCGAAAAGGAGGCAAAGGGCGGAGCGGGCCGGGCTCAACACACTGCCGGAGAATTTTTCGGACAGGCTGATCTTCCCCGAAAGAAAGCAGGCGATCATTTCCTCGGGGTGGGATATCGATCTTTCACTGCCGAACGCTGACCTGGCCGACGGCGCGCTGGTTGGACTCGAGACGATGCCGGATAGACAGATCTACCTGGACAAGCAGCGCGGCGAAACGCGCGATACGCTCAATCGTCATTTCAATGATCCTGTAAAAATACGACTTTCAAAAGATCGCTATCCCTATGAAGACCGTCATCTGGATGCGATCGTGTGGACCTCGCCGGCCGACCCGGAAGCCGATCCGACCGGCCGCATCCAGGTGCTGCTCAAAAGCGCCGACGGTGAGACGCTCGCTCGCCACGTGATCGATGAACTGTCGCGCAACGGCCTGTTCTTCTCGGTCGGTTTCCCGCCCCGGATCGAAGGCAGCGATGCGGAACTGGAAGTGATATGGCGCGCTGGCGATGAAGACGTAGACGTAGAGGTCGGCCGTTCGTCTGCGAAATTCCGTGTCGAAAGTGCCTCGGGTGTGAAGACTTCGGGCCGGGTCCCGTTGGAGGTCATCAACGCGCCGGGGGCGGTGATCAGCGGGGCGCCGATGACCACGGGCGTGCCGTTCCCGCGCGGTGCTCTGGAGGATGAATCGAACGTGCGGCTGGTCGATGAGCACGGCAAAGTGGTTGCGCTGCAGACGAAAATAACGGCTCGCTGGTCGCGTTTCGGTACGATCAAATGGCTGCTGTGTGACTTTACAGCCGATCTCGACGGCGGGCCGCGCAGGTTTTACCTGGAATACGGACCGGATATCGAACGCAGCAGCCGGGAAGCGATAGAGGTCTCCGACCGCGACGCCGGTTTTCCTCCGCTGGATGCCGGACGCATCCGCGTGACCGAACAGTCGATAGAGCTCGACGCGCGTGGCGACGGTACGTTTGCAGATGTGCTGGATGCCGGGGCGCTCAGCGGCGCTTTTGTGAAGCATGAGGACGGGAGGGTCTATACCATGCCGGAGGATGCCGGGTACGCGGTGGAGGAGATAGGGAGTGAGAAGGCCGTGGTGCGACGATCCGGCTGGTACAGGCATGCCGGCAGCGGCGAGGAGTTCTGCAATTACGTGACGCGATTCGTGTTCCACCGCGACAGCCCGGTTGTTCGCCTGTTCCACACCTGGATATTCACCGGCGACGGGAACCGCGACCGGATCGCCGACATGGGCTGGCGATTCACCGCATCAGGGGGCTTTGAGCCTGACGGACTGTTGAGTTCTTTCAATGACGGCGTGTGGCATGAAAGCCAAAATCTGGTGCAGTTCGACTACAAGCAGTATGATCTGCTGGGCGGTGTGGAACGTGGCCGTCGTGACGGCCGCGCGCCGGGCGTGATGAGTGGCCGGAGCGGTGGGGCGCGAGTGACGTTCGGCGTGAAGGATTTCTGGCAGAGCTTCCCGAGTGAACTTGAGGTCACCGAGTCCGGCTTAACGTTTTTCAACTGGCCCAGAAACAATCCCCGTGCGACATTCGAGCGTCCGGTAGCGCGCGGCGATGCGTTCCGTAACCGGTTTGTGCACGAGGGCGAACTGCTGGATTTTCGCCTGCCGGAAGAATATGTTGATGTTGAAGGGGAAATATGGGAGCGGGCTACCCGTGGCGGCCACCTTCGCGAACTCCATTTTGCCCAGGGGCGCCCGGAGACGGCGAATGCGCAGGGCATCGCACGCACCGAGGAGATGTTCCTGTATCTTACCGCGGATTCGGTCGAGCCGGACGCGGCCGCAAAGGTGATGCGCGGTCTGAACGACGAGACGCTGCGCGCCGTTGTCGATCCGGTGTGGATGACGGGCAGCGGTGTGTTCGATGAGGGGGATGTGCCGGTTCATCCCCGTGATGTGGAGAATTTTCCCGAGGTGGAGCGTATCTACGAACTGACGATGGAGGCGCCGAGGCGCTGGGTGGAGCGGCTGGGGGTGTACGGTATGTGGCTGCACGGCGACTATCCGACCTGGAACATCAATTTGGATAACCGGACGGTCTCGCCCTATCGAACCTTCCGGGGCAACCATCACGCCTATCCGCTCCGGTGGATACCTTTTATTCGCAGTGGTGATCCGCAATTCTTAAAGCTTGCCGAGAACGCCACCCGACGTCTTGTTGACGCCAATTTCTGCCATTATGCCAGCGAGGATATTGACCGTGCGGTCGGCCCGCTTCACTTCCGCCGCCAGGGCCGCTGGGACCGTTCGCTGCTGCCGTGGACCGGACGCCTGGGGCCTCATCTTCGCACTTATACGGTGGATACCGGTTATATGTGGGACACCTATTACATGACCGGTTACGGGCGTGCCCGCGATGTGGCGCTGCTTTTCGGCGAACTGACCCGGTACGACCACGAGGCGATCTCGGTGGGGGCGAGAGGCTCGCGCGAGAAACAGTCCATAAAGACCTCGTATATGGACATGTATCGGGCGACTTTCAACCCCTGGTTTCTCGAATCGGCGCACGTACTGGCCGATCTGTGCCTGGAAGCCTGGGGCGACCGCGAAGAGGTCGAGCAGCTAACGTTCAGTACCGGATGGGCGGGCAATATCTGGCGCGTGAGCTATCCGAGATTTTATGCGTTCACCGGCCGTGAGGACTTCCGGCATCAGGCCCGCAACAACGTGGTGGCATGGGCAAGTCCTTACATAGCAAACATGTCAGCCGCTTATCGGGGAGACGGTGGAGCGCATGTTCGGGCAAGCGCGCATGCCTGGAGCCTGACCGGTGATCCCTTCTATCTTCACAGGCTTGCCGCGGGATTGGAAAGCGTGAGGATCCGCGGCTATGAGGGGGATATCGATTACAAGCTTGGACTGCCAACCGGCGGTCATGGCGGTGCGCCGGCCGGAAACGCACTTTCTCTCCCGATGGCTATGGCTGTCTTGTCGGCGGTTGATCTGGACCTTGATCCGATCCACGACCCGGCCGTAATCAGCGGTGAATTTATCGGCGAGGCGCCGGACTCCCGCCAAAGAGTCTCCGGTGCCGATCTGCCGGGAGAGTATCATTTTAGTTATCCGGATGTGTTTATCCGCCGTGAGGAAGCCGGGGCGTTTGAATTGATATTCGACCTCATACGTCGTGGAGGGCGGGAAGGAGAAGATTCTTTTGCCTACCGGCCCTACAAATATGAAATAGAAGGGCCCGAGGGCACGCATTTCTCCCAGGAGGGTGACGCGCCGGAGAAGGTGCGTCTATCCGGCCCGGAAGGCATCTACCGTGTCAACCGGTTCACCCGTGTCCCGGCGGATAGAGAAGACCTTATGAGACGTCATCACCGCGATATAGGTAAGGTGGTCATACCGGTGGCGTATCCGGAAACACCGGAGGTGGTGAAATTTGAGCACACCGAACGGGGAACGAGCGTCCCGGCCGGTTCGCAGGGCTACTGGTTTTACGTGCCGGAGGATGTCGGGGAGTTTTGGATCGATTTCAGTGAGTCTGTACGCTCCAGCCGGGTTTCCGTATGGAATCCCGACGGCGAACGGGCCTGGGACCGCTCCTATTCACGGGATACGGGTCTGGAGCGGGTCAGTATCAATGTGCCGTCAGAGCAGCGCGGAAAGTTATGGAAGGCGACCGGCGCAAGCTTCCGCATCGATCCGCAAATTCCCCCCTATTTCTCGTTGCGGCGCAGAAAATGGTTCAATCCGGAAAAGTGAATATTTCTGAATCAAGTCTATAGTTTATTGGTGAATATTCAGGGAAACACGTTACCGCCGGGCTTGTCCCGGTGGAGCGGTATTTCTGCACTACTCATGGATCTGCCCGCCCCCCGGCCTCGCCCGCTGCGTTTGTGCTCAGGGAGGGAATAAAGTTAAATTTGTCTGCGTCCGTTTTAGAAGCAAAGTGCGGAAGTGGAACGGCGATTTTCTGCCAGGCGCAGGTTCTCAGGCTCAGGGAGACCCCGGCCGCCCGCCGACTTCTTTTTAATATGCTGGAATATGTTGATCTTTTCAGATAGTTCCGGACGGATCTCCTCTTTCCCGCAGGCTGCGGGCCCATTCGGTCGGTGATGAATCCTCATGCAGCTTAAAAACTTTGGAAAGATGATAAGGAGAGGAAAAACCCAACTGCGCCGCTGCCTGTTTCACCGACATATCTTCCCATAGCAGCAGCCGCTTAGCGGTCTCTATCTTCAGCCGAACAACAGTCTGATAGGGGGTTTCACCGCAAGATTCCGGGTATTTGTGGGCAAAACTCGAAAGGCTCATCCCGACTTCACCGGCGAGATCTTCCACCGTTATCGGTTGGCCGATGTGCTTACGTATGTATCTTTCAACCACCGATGCCATATCTCCCCCGGCCTGCAAAGTTCCTTCGCGCCGTATTTTTCGCAGACGCGGCATCAGGGCGATACTGCTTTCTATCAGCCCCAGAATCTCCCAGAACAGCCCCGTAACCTCGGTCCTGTGCCCCGGTCTGCGGTAAAACAGCAGTTCACCCGTGCGGCGGAGCGCGCGTTCAAGGGATGATTCGGAATCTCTCACATGCACCCATCCCTCCGGACCGGTCATACGGCGAAAAGTCTTTTCAAGCCTCCCGCCAAGGCGGAAGGTAATGAAAGACTCATCCACATACCCGCCGCTGCGCTGATATTCAGCATAGCGCGTCCGCGGCTCATATATCGCCGCTAACCCGTTGGGACGGATAAAAACACCGTGCCCGGGAAGTCTCTTGCGCTGCCGGCCGTTGTTGATATAATCCAGAGCCCAGGCGCGGTTAGAACACCATTGCCAGCCGTTTTTCGTAAAATACGTCTTACCAGTATATCCCTTGAGCAATTCGGCGTCCGCCAGCTTGACACGACCCCGAAAATCACCGCCTATACCCATAAAAAAGCCTCCGATCATTTTTGCAGAAATGTATATGTTTTTTGCAGAATACTCTATTCCAGCCCGGATGTCAATATGATATAATGTTTATCGATCTGGACAAACGCAAGTCCTCAGTGACTAATCTCTCTTGGGAATGGCTGTTTGCTATCCTGCACCGCACAGATGACCTGTTCAGGGTGCCCGCCGGTCGTCTCTACGGTTTTAAAGGCTCCTGTGTTTCTCGAAACGGCCAATGCGAGCAGGCCATATTTGCAGTCACTGATACGGTATTTTTTTCTCTTAATGCATTTAAGGAGACAACAAAAATGGTGAATATTGAAGGAAAAGCGCCGGAAGAAGGCGGTCTAAAAGAGTTCATGGCTCTGGCCGAACTGTTTGATTATAGCGAGGAGACTCTGGCAAAGGTTCGTAACGCTGTGGCGGAAGAAAAAAACGTGCCGCTACCGCAGCTCACCCGTTATTATAATCCGAAACCCTCCCGGGTCAAAATGCTGGAGGAATATGCATGTGAGCTTTTCGGCAGCAATTATGCACTGGGAGTCAACTCGGGCACATCAGCACTCAACACCGCCTACGCCGCCTGTGAAATAGGCCCCGGCGATGAGGTTATCGTCCCCGCTTACACGTTTTTTGCAAGCGTGGCCGCCGTTGTTACCACCAAGGCGATCCCTGTCATCGCCGAAGTGGACCAAACCCTGTGTCTGGACCCGGAGGATGCGGCAGCCAAGATCACGCCCCGCACCAAAGCTATCGTATGCGTACATATGTCCGGCAATGTCTGCGACATGGATTCGCTTACCGCTCTGGCGGAAGAGCATAATATTGCCCTTATCGAGGACAATGCGCAGGCCTGCGGCGGAAAATATAATGGTCAGTTCACCGGCGCCATTGGCACGATGGGCTGTTTCAGCCTCAGCTCATACAAAATCACCGGTGCCGGAGAGGCCGGGCTCGTGCTTACAGACGATGAATGGCTCCAGACCCGGGCGCTGAACCAGCACGATACGGCCGCCTGCTGGCGTCCGGACAGGTTTGCTGTAGAGCGACGTCCCGGCGAACTGTTTTGCGGCCAGAACTACCGCATGTCGGAGCTGGAAGGGGCTGTAAACCTTGTGCAGCTCAAAAAAACCGAAGCGCAGGCGCAGCGCTACAACCGGAATATGCGCACCGTATCCGAAAACATCAGCGATTTTAAGAGTATCCGACCCCGCCCGTCAAATGATAAAGAAGGCGATGTCGGCTATAAACTCGTTTTCTTCGGTAAGAATCGCGAACACAGCGCGCAAATAATCAGCGCGCTTAAAGAAGCAGGGGTGCGGGCGGGCGGACGCGGCTCGAAAACCGCACGCGATTGGCATATCTACACCTACTGGGAGCATATAATGGAACAAAAAACAGCAACCGATGAAGGCTGCCCTTTTACATGTCCATATTATGAAGGTGAACTGCCCCCTTACTCACCGGATATGTGTCCCAATACAACCGATCTCATGGAAAGGGCATTGTTCGTTAATATCAATCAGTGGTGGACCGACAACGACTGCCGACGTGTTGCCGCTGCGATAAATGATGTGTTTTCAGAGCTGGATTGACTTATCACCAATGATGTTCGATGTCTCAATCAACATTTTTACAAAGGGGTTAGTATTAAAAGTTAATTTTTGAAAAAAAGGAGATATTCTTATGACGAATATTCAACAATCTCTCTGCATACCTTGCTTTAAACCCGGCGACATGGCGATGGCGGATTTTTGTCAAACGGTCGCCGATATGGGCTATTCGGCCGTAGAAATATGGTTCAGGGACGAAAATTTTGGCGAGCTGATCGAAGCCGTCCGGAGTGCCGGACTGCAATTGGCAAGTATGGCGGGACATGAAACGCTCACCGACGGACTGAATAAGAGGTCTAATCACGATCGTATAGAATCGGAATTCATTGAATCCATCGACCTGGCGGTAGAAAACAACGTGCCGGGGCTTATATGTTTCAGCGGAAACCGTAATGAAGGTCAGTCCGACGAAGAGGGACTCACCGCCTGCGCCGAGGGTGTAAAACGCGTGATGGGCTACGCTGAAGAAAAAGGGGTGAACCTGAATATGGAACTGCTGAATTCGAAGGTCGATCACCCGGGATATCAGTGCGACCACAGCAAGTGGGGCTTCGAACTGTGCCGGCGAGTGGACAGCCCCCGAATGAAATTGCTCTACGACATTTATCATATGCAGATTATGGAAGGTGATATCATCCGCACTATAACGGAGAATATCGAATTCATCGGCCACTTCCACACCGCCGGCAATCCCGGCAGGAACGAGTTCGACGACACCCAGGAACTGAACTACCGGGGTATATGCCGTGCGATAGCCGGCACAGGTTACGATCTCTATCTCGCACACGAGTTCCGGCCCGCCACCAAAAGCTGGGAGGCGGCCTTGCAGGAAGCCTTTGATATCTGCAATTCTTAGAGAGGAATAGGATGAAAGACAGACCTAATGGTAAAAGATTAATGAATAAGTTCAATTTTTTCGATGCGGTGTGCATGATCGGCCGAGGACTCAAGTCCGGGGCCGGAGAACCTTACATGGCAGATGATCTGCTTGAGAGTATGGATCGTGTGGGCATTGCTGAAGCCCTGGTGCTCGACAGCCTCAGCCGTCAGTGTCATCCCGCACCAGGTAACGAACGCATTCTCGATACTGTATCCGAACGCCCCCGTCTTCATCCGGCCTGGACGGCGCTTCCGCACGGCGCGTCCGATGAACAGCCCTCACCGGAGGATATGCTCCGGCAGATGAAGAAACATCGGGTGGGTGCCCTCTTTCTGTTTCCCGCACAATATGGTTTCCAGTTGTGTGATTGGGCGGTGGATGCGTTCTTCGAACCGATCGCAGATGAAAAGGTGCCTGTTTTCGTCAATTACAACGACAACAGACACCTATCGATGGATGCCTGCCGCTGGGATGAACTGGTGGATTTCTGCCGTCGCCGGCCTTCAATACCGGTGATCCTGACCGAGTTTCGCCTCCGACGCAAAAATCGCATGCTGTACCGTGCTCTGGATGCATGTGGAAACTTGCATATAGAACTCAGCGGCTACTGGCTCTACCGTGGCATAGAATACCTCACGCAAAACTGGGGCGCCGAAAGACTGATATTTGGCAGCAACTGGCCACACCTTAACCAATCATGCACCGCTGCAACCGTTGCCATGGCCGAAATTGATGAAGCCGACAAGCGTTTGATGGCAGGGGGAAACTTGCGCCGACTCATCACCTGGTGTGGGGCGCAAAATCCGGAGGTCGAGCTGCCACGCCCGCCGGATGATTTTGCGGCTTTTGCATGGACCGGAGAAAGACCCGGGAATATGACTTTTATGGATTGTCATGGGCACCTCGGTGGTCATTCGCCGGATTATCACATACCGGACTCCACCATTGAAAATACGGTCGCTGAAATGGACCGGATGGGTGTTCAGACAGTCTTTGCTTTCAGCTTCAGTGTAATTCATGGTGACGAACGTTTCGGTAACGATCAGGTGGCTGATGCGGTACGCGCATATCCCGACAGGTTCATTGGTTTCGCCGGCATCAATCCGCATCGTGGCCGGGAAGAGATTCTGGCGGAACTGGGTCGCTGCCGCGATAAGGGACTGCAGGGTATAAAACTGATTCCGCAGTATCAGGACTTTCCCGCCGAGGATCCCCTTATCGAACTGTGTTGCGAGTGGGCGCATGAGAACCGGTGGGTTATTCTGAATCACGGGTGGGGGGCGCCACGGCATCTGGAGCGGCTATTGGAGAAGTTTTCCGACGCTGTCTTCATAACCGGCCATGCAGATTTTCGCTGTGCTCCCCTGGCGCGTCGGCATCGCAATCTTTGGATTTGCACCTGTCCCGTACATCGCCCCCGCGACTGCCAAAAACTGGTGGAAGCCGCCGGTGCCGATCGTGTGATGTTCGGCTCCGACCTCCAGGACCTCCCCATATCCTGGGGACTGGGCCCCATACTGCAGGCGAATCTCAGCCCGGCTGTAAAGCGTCGAATCCTGTATGATAACATGTTTTCTGTAATTCAGAGGATTTAATTTATCTGTTTTGATATAATGACCAACAGTGGAAGGCGTGCAGCAGGAATACGGCACGGTCAATGCCCTTTATACGTTTATCCAGGAGTATCTCAATGTGAGGTGGCTGTGGTCGGGCCGTCTTGGAGGAGATATTATGAAAGCGGTGACTAAGAAGCCGAAGAAAAGCTCAGGTATATTTGGAAAGAACAGATTTTGGCTCTTGCCAACAGCAGGAAATACCCCTTCGCGTTCGACGGACTGGTTCAATCCGAAAAAATAAGAGATATTCTCGCAACTAATTATAGTCTTCATTAAGAGAATCAAAAAGATGGATATTATCAAAAGCAGAAAAATATGGGACCTGAACAGTATTGAAAAGGCCGACGGCGCGCTGCCGGACGGGCCGGCACCGGGCGGTGAAATCCATCCCGATTTGATCCGGTACAAGGGTTACTGGTACTGCGGCCTCAAGGAAGGGGCGCACGGCGTTAGCGACTACCCCAGCCGGGCGCGTGTTATCCGCTCAAAAGATGCCATACACTGGGAATCCGTGCGGCGCGTCGAGTGGGCGGGCGGTCATGTGTCAGACCTCAAGTTCTCGGTGACCGGTGACGGAATGCTGATGATGAACACCATCGTCTCGGACATGCAGGCCGGGGGCGACAATCAACCGCCTCTGGAGTCCGAACGACCCTGCCGAGGGCCGGTGCGCCGGATGTCGGTGACCTGGCTGAGTGAGGACGGTGTTCACTGGGGCGGTGTGCATGCCTGTCCGACCGGCTTTCATACCATCCGCTACATTGTTGCATGGCGCCGTGGTATGTGCTATAGCATCGGCTATGGTATAAAAGACGAAAAAGGAACGCTTTATCGCACTGCCGACGGGCGGATGTGGCATGTGATGGCGAACGATATCTACGACAGTTGGAGTTGCCCGGAACTCAGCGCCGCCGATATGCCCGCCGACGATCAGCGGCTAAAATACGCGGCTCTGGAAGGCAGACGCCGCAAAGTCGGTGTGGACCCCAATGATATCACTCAGGCTGATGGGCCGGGCGGTTTTGCGGCCAAGTCCCCTAGTGAGGCCGCGCTCGAGTTCCTTCCCGACGGCACCGCGGTGGCAGTGGCGCGTGCGCATCCGGTGTTCGCCATCCTTGGCGTGGCAAAACCGCCTTGTTATGATAAGTGGACCTGGCGTGCGACGCAGGTGGACTGGAACGGCGATGGTAACCTCCGTCCGGCGGGCGAACTGCTCGGCGTGCAGATGGGCGGGCCGGTGATCCGCCGGCTCAGTGATGGGCGACTGTTAGCCGCAGGCCGTGCCGATGCTTCAACGGAGAACGAGGGATTTGGCCGGCTTACGGTTTTCGAGGTGGATGTCGATAACGCGGTGCTCAAGCGCCTGGCGAGCTTCGATGGCTGCAGTCATTATCCCGGTGTCATGGAGCATGAGGGGAAGCTCTGGATATCTTGCGGCCGCCAGCAGCGTGCGGAGTCGTTCGGCGTGTATTTACTGCAGACGAAGATGCCGGATTAGTAAAGGGAGTTTGCATTGGTCTTTGCAAGAACGGGCACCGGCCTATTTCCACAGTTGCCGGATCAAACCCGACGCCTCATCGACCATCCGGGAGCCCGTTTCGGGTGAAAAGCGTGTCCAATGGATCGGCACGCCGGAATATCCGCCGCCGAGGATGGCGGGCAGAGTCGGCAGGTAGCCGTTGTAACCGCCGGAGTGGCAAACAGCAGTTATCGGGGCCGGGCTGCGGCGTTTGATGTCGAGTCCATACCGGCAATACAGCTCGAACGGCTGGGTCAGAAGGGCTATCTTCCCGATGCGGACGGCGTGAAGCGGAATCGTATCCACAGGATCGTGGCCGAATTCGTCTTGAAGGAGTTTGGCGCCGAACGCCATGCAGTATTCCATGGCACTATAACCTTTTCCCTTTTGTGCGAGAATCTTTTCGGCTTTTTTCAAGGTATCAGGCGACGGCAGGCGAACTTTTGAACGCATCTCTTTATAAATATGGCTTAAATGCGGATTTTCATCAAAGGATGCCTCGTGCAGAAGGCGCAGGGTCTCGCCCGAGGCGATATGGGCGGCGCGCAACATGCGCTGCACTCTGCTTTCCGGGCGGTGATGTTTGGTGAGTTGATTCGAGATCGCCAGGTCGCCGAAGGCGCCGTTGAGATAGACGACGGCTATATCGCCCAGGCTTTCGCGCAGGTAGGCGCGTACCTGTCCGGGAAAATCGGCCGAATAGAAATCCGCGCCATAAAAACACGTCGGATGGCTTGAACAGTTATAGAGAACGGCAAGTGGTTCGTTCCTGTTGTTCAAGGCAAACAGGGCCATATGGCTCGGATCGTCGGGGCCTTCGAGACCCGTGAAACCATCCCGGCGCGTATCGCCGTGCATTGAGTGGCTTCCATCGTCCCAACAGCAGCGGCGGTTATAGCCTATCCTCGACACTCCGGAGCCCCATCCAATACGCGCCGGCTGGGCGGTCTCGACGGCTTCCGTTGCGAGGTCGGGCAGCCTATTCGCCAGTTTATCGAAATATTCATGGTCAACAGCTTTTTCCGGGTGGGTTGGGATGAGTGACGGGCCGCTGTGCATGTGAGTGCCACCGACAATAATGCCGTCCTCCGGAAGACCGCAAGCTCTGGACATTGCGCGGCGGATGGGCGCGAGTTGCGCGGTTGGCAGGCCAACGAGATCGCAGCTGACCAATAAAACACTCTGAGCGGAATCCCGAAGGAAAAGTGCGTTCGCCTCGCAGTCGTCGCGTATGTATTGGGCTTGCCGGGAAACGGTCGCGCCTTGTATTGGCCGGCCGATCTCGTTATTGATCAATTTCCAGGCGGCGCCCACTTCGATCATGTCTGTGTTTCTCCTGATAAACCTTTTCTCATTGGGAGATATGAATTGCGGGTGGATGCATGGGCTTTTTTTCTCTGTTATGCCAATGAAAGTTGATTTTTTTTGGGGGGGATATGGGGTTTTTTATTGATAGCGCTACCGGGATGGAATGCACCCGGTAGCGCTATGTCCCATGCGGGTCCTCTAATCGACAGAATTGAAGAATTTCTTGGGTGCGCCGCAGATGGGACATTTTTCCGGTGCTTCGTCTTCAACCGTATTACCGCAGAACTGGCATACGAATACAGGGGTTTCAGGCAGTGGATCACCCGCTTTAAGGGTGTCGATGGCCTTGTTGTACAGCTTATAGTGAACTTTTTCCACTTTGTTCGCGTAGTCAAAGGTTGTTTCCGCTTTGTTATCGCCTTCATTCTGAGCAGTTTCTATAAATTCAGGATACATATCCTTAAATTCCGCTGCTTCACCATCGGCGGCGGCGTTCAGGTTATCTAAAGTGTCGGAGATCTGGTCGGTGACATTGAGGTGGTTTTGGGCGTGGATGTGTTCGGCTTGTGACGCTGCTCTGAACAGTTTAGCAACCTGCGAATGGCCTTCTTTATCAGCAATTGCAGCAAAAGCAAGATATTTTTGACTGGCCTGACTTTCACCTGCAAAAGCTTCCATTACGTTTTCCTGCATCTTACTCATAATAAACCTCCTTTTAAACATGTATATCCATCTGGTTAACTATAATAATAATTATTACTATAATTATAGGGGGGGCGGCGATAATAAGTCAAATTCGTAAGTCCTCAGTGAACCCCGTTGATTTGGGGTTCCTACCGCCGGGCTT
>JAGYMJ010000008.1 GCA_018400625.1 Planctomycetota bacterium | reverse complement strand
TAAATACTCCTCCACCGGGACAAGCCCGGCGGTAGGAACCACCAATCAACGGTGTTCACTGAGGACTTACTCTCAATATTAATTATAATCTTTTTACAGGCTTTTTACAATGGCTAAAAGTTCAGGATATGTTTGCAGTGAATGCGGAGCCTCCTTCCTGCGCTGGAGCGGGCGCTGTCCGAACTGCGAAGAATGGGATACCCTCCAGATGAGGGCCGCCGGCCCACCCCGGAAAGGAAAGAAAATTACCGATACCGAGGGGATCGTCTATTCGTTACCCGAGGCACCGATTGAGTCACAGGAACGGATTGAATGCGGTATAGGAGAGTTTGATCGCGTGCTGGGCGGCGGTCTGCTGCCTGGATGCGTCGTGTTGATCGGCGGCGATCCCGGGGTCGGCAAATCCACCCTCCTGCTGCAAGCGCTGAGCCGCCTGGCCGAACTCCATCATAAAAGCCTTTACGTCACCTGTGAGGAATCACTTTCACAACTCAGTGTTCGCGCGACGCGGCTGGGCTACGGCGGCGCCAACCTCAGGGTCATGGCGGAAAATTCGCTCGAATCAATTTTGAGCGTTTTGGAAGTCGAAAAACCCCAGGTAGCGGTCGTCGATTCCATCCAAATGGTGTCCGCCGAAGGCTTGAATTCTCCACTCGGCAGCCTGGCCCAGCTCAAAGGCGCTTCGGCCGAATTGATACGATGCGCTAAAGAAAACAATTTTACACTGTTTCTCGTCGGCCATGTGACCAAACAGGGCGCGTTGGCCGGGCCCAAAGCCGTAGAACATATGGTGGATACCGTACTGTATTTCGAAAGCGAGCGTTTCCACACCATGCGCATACTCCGCGCCGCCAAAAACAGGTTCGGCTCGATCAATGAAATTGGCGTTTTCCAGATGACGGAGAAAGGGCTGGAAGGTGTCGGCAACCCCAGTGCGCTGTTTTTGGCTGAAAGACACGGCGCCCAAAGCGGGTCGGTTGTAACCCCAACGGTGGAAGGGCGGCGTGCGCTTTTAGTGGAGATTCAGGCGCTCATCGCGCCGAGCGCTTACGGAACTCCCGAACGACGCACGGGCGGCGTTGATCACAAGCGTTTCGGCATGCTGCTCACCGTGCTGGAACGACGGGCCGGAATCAAACTGGGAGCATGCGACGCTTTTGCCAATGTGGCGGGCGGGATGAAAATCGCCGAACCCTCGGTTGACCTCCCCCTTGCGCTCGCTATCATCTCGAGTGCCCGGGATACCGCATTCCCCGCCGATTGGGTGGCGATCGGTGAAATCGGCCTCTCGGGCGAAGTCAGAGCAGTGGGACAACTTCAACAGCGGCTGAAAGAAGCCGTAAAACTCGGGTTCACAAAAGCCGTCATCCCAAAAGGGAACTGTAAATCAAAGTCCGATCTGGCCATGCCCGTCGCACCCATCGCCCATGTGAACGAAATACGAACGTTAAATATATTGTAGATCATATAAGGTTACGGATGTCCTCGTCATTATCATCGAAAATCGCCCAATTACCCGACAGGCCCGGCATATATATCATGAAGGATCGCCGGGGCGAGGTGATTTATGTCGGAAAAGCGATAAACTTAAAGTCACGGGTACGGAGCTATTTTCAGAAAAGCAGGGACGAATCACGACTCATTACGCGCCAAATTGGCGAAGTGCGGGATGTCGATATCCTCGTAACTCATAACGAGAAAGAAGCGTTTATATTAGAAAATAATTTCATTAAACAGTTCACGCCAAAGTATAATGTCCTGTACCGCGATGATAAATCGTTTGCAAGCATAAAAATCCCGCTCAATGAACCCTTCCCCCGTCCGGTGATAACACGAAAAGTCAAAGATAAGCGCGCAAAATACTTTGGGCCCTATTCCAACTCGAAAGCGGCCCGGGAGACCTTGAACTTTCTGCATGAAGTTTTCCCGCTGCGCAAATGCACCCTGAAACAGTTCAATGCGGCTGCGCGACCCTGCTTATACGGACAGATGGGGAAATGCCTGGCCCCCTGCTGTAAAAAAATAACGAAGAGTGAATACGACAAACTGCTCAGAGAACTATATATGTTTCTGAATGGTCACTGCAAAAAGCTGATCGAAAAGATGCGCGCCCAAATGACAAAAGCAGCCGATGAATTGGACTTCGAAACGGCGGCTAAAATCCGTGACAGGATTAATGCTGTCGAACAGACTGTCGAACAACAGTTGGTCAAGACGACAATGGATCGCGTTGACAGAGATGTTTTTGGTTATTATCTGACCGATAAAAAATTCTGGCTCTCCGTATTATTCATCAGGAACGGAATCATGCAGGATGCGGCCAATTACAATTTCGCGGCAAAATTGGATAACGCCAAAGCTGTCTTAAGGTCCGTTGTGCATCAATTTTATCACGGTAACTGTTTTATCCCCGACGAAGTGCTGCTGCCCGTCGATACCGGTGAAATGGGATTGCTGGCGGAATGGCTCAGTGGGAAAAAAGGGAAAAAAGTCAAAGTGATCTCTCCGCAAAGAGGAAGAAAAAAGCGTATTATTGAGATGGCCTCCAAAAATGCCGCCCAGGCAGAAAAAGTTAAAGTTACGGAAAACCGCAAAAGACAGATTGAAATGGACTCCCTGCAAAATCTTCTCGACCTCTATGAATTGCCGGTCAATATTGAATGTTTCGACATCTCCAACCTTAGCGGACGCGAGGCGGCAGGATCAATGGTGGTTTTCAGAAATGGTTCGCCCGACAAAACGTCGTATCGAAGATATAAAATCAGAGATATTGAAGGACAAAATGATTTTGCGATGCTCCGGCAGGTCATCACAAGACGCTATAAAAAAATCATTGATCATGACGAGAAAGGAGATATGATCGAACAAATTCCCGAATTGATTGTTGTCGATGGCGGGAAAGCACAGCTTGATGCCGCACTCAACGCCCTGGCTGCACTGCAAATTCCCTTCAAAGATATCATTGGATTGGCCAAAGCGCGGTCCAGGGGCGGCGCAGATATCAAGAAGGAACGCGTCTTCATGCCGGGGCAATCAGACCCGGTGGAGCTGGGAACCAATACATACGCCTTCAATTTACTCACACGCATAAGGGACGAGGCCCACAGGTTTGCGATAAGCTATCATCGCAAGCTCCGCAGTAAAGAGTTCAAAAAGTCTCCTTTAACAGACATTCCGGGAATCGGTGAAAAAATGGGGAGGCGCATTTTTGAACACTTTAAAAGTCTTGAGAGCGTTAAAAATGCCAGGATAGAGGACTTAGTTGCCGTGCATGGAATCTCGCAAAGAAAGGCTCTGGAGATGCGCCGCTATATTGACGACAACTGGACCTATTAAACCTTCAGATACCCACGAGGCATCTCCACCGTGCCTTGTGCCTGCCTGTGCGTCGCACGCAGACAGGCCGGTGGGAATGTCACACGGCGGAGACGCCACGCGGTTCACTGAGAACTTCCCCCCTTATCCCGTATACCCCAGGAGTTCTAAAATCGTAAAGATGACCCCGAGCAGCAGCAAAAAGGCCGAGACGACAAGCAAAGAAATAAAATAGAGGTTCTTTTCTTTATCATCATCAGATTCCGGTTCCTCCTCATCCAACGGAATATCATCGTCCCCTTCATCAAAGTCAGAGGCCTCATCATCCACCTGTATTTCTTCAACCCGGTCACTGTCCTCAGCATCCGGTTCATCCAACAGTTCGGCTTCCTGCTCATCATCCTGTGATTCAGCCTCGTCCAACAAATCATCCTGCTCATCATCGTCGGATTCCAGGTCATCCAACTGTTTATCTTCATCATCCTGCAGCATGGGAAAAGACTCCAATCAGTTTTTATCGGATACGGGTAGTAACTTTGTCACCGACTTCCATAGGTTCTTCCTCCAGGTCGGTCACATCCCGATCAACACGCGCGAGAGCATGATTGGGATAGACGTCCATGACGTAAAGCCGGGCGATATAATCGTCTTCTCGATACACCACGAAATCGTAGTTTATCTGTACTCCATGGTCGGATCCCCTGTTGATGATCGCAACGCCAATCTCATTATCAACCCTTGACAAGTGTCCATCGATCGGCGGCAAGGGGGCGATGATATCCACATGCACGCCCCGTGCTTCGAGTTCAGCCAACTGCCTTTCCCGGTCTTGCAGCCTTGTGAGCGCATTTTCTTTCTCCTCTTCCAACCGGGCGATATTGTTTTTCTGTTCATTTATCAAAGCCCTCTGTTCACTGATATCCTCTTCCAACCCATCGATTTCGTCCATTCTTTCTTTCACACGCTCATCCAGTTCAGCTATACGGCTCTCATGCTTTTCAATAATTTCATCTTTTCTTTCCAAGTTTCCGAGCAACGCTTCATTGTTTTCCTGGGCTTTAGTCAACTGGGCCGAAAGCTCCTCTCTATCCCGCTGGAATCTGGTCATTTGCAAATCTTTATCTTCAATATCATCTTCCAGATTCTCAATCTCCCGCCTCTTTGAAGATCTGAAACGATCAAATTCCGTCCTCAATTCTTCCAAACTCTGTTCCGTTTCTTCCAGCCGACTCTCGGTGCGGTCCAACTTCGCCGAGGTATCCTCATACTTCTCCCTGTATTGGGTCCTCTCAGTAAACAATATCATCTGTGCAACGGCAAAACCTATACTCAGCAGGAAAATAACAACAACCAGCACTTTGCCAAAGATATTCATTTATAATCTCCTCATCAATGATTAATTATAGAACCCAAAAGTGTAAATATTCAGTGAAGCACGTCCCACTTGATCCCCACCGTGCCCTGTGCC
>JAGYMJ010000007.1 GCA_018400625.1 Planctomycetota bacterium | reverse complement strand
CCGGCACAAGGCACGGCGGGGATGCTACACAAGATATATGGCAGGATGCCACGTGGTCCAGTGAATATTTACAGAATGAGTATTTTCTGCGCTCTCACAGGTCGGATAACCCGAACAAGTCGGGAATGTTTTAAGTTTTGGATTTTAAGTTATAAAGACTTTGAAAAACCTGTTATCAGAGCGAAGTCTCTGAAAATGCCTCGACCTCAGTAAAAGATGAAGAAAGAAACACAAAAAAAAATTCTGCAATCGATGCAATTATACGGCATAATAAGTGAAAAATTCTGCCGTTTGACCTGGGATGAGACCGCCCGGCGGCTGGTCGGCAATGTAGACGTCCTCCAATTGAGGGAAAAGGAGCTTCCCGCCGACGAATTGCTCCTCAGGGCCCGCTATCTGCGAAAGATTACACGGGGGACAAAAACTCTTTTGTTCATCAATGATCGGCCCGATATTGCCCTGCTTTCAGAAGCTGACGGCGTCCATCTCGGCCAGAATGATCTGCCCGCAAAGGAGGTGAGAAAAATGTGGGGAGATGAGCTCCTTATCGGCCTCTCCACCCATTCATTCCGGGAGGCACAAGAAGCCGAAAAAACAGGTGTGGATTATATCGGGGTGGGACCGGTCTTCCCGACACCGACAAAACCATTCAATGCAGGTAAGGGGTTGAACTATGTAATGAAAGTATGCAATGCTGTTCGTCTTCCCACCGTTGCCATCGGTGGAATTAAAGAACATAATGCCCACAAAGCTGCCAATGCGGGAGCACAGGCCATTGCAGCGATCTCGGAGCTTTGCGGCTCAGAATTCCCCGGCAGAACCGCCCGCCATTTGAGGAGCGCATTCCAAAAGGGTAAATCTCATTCTTAGCAAAAAGGAGGGAACATGAAAGCAGGATTCGCTCAAACGGATATTACGCCCCCGACCGGCACAAAAAAGATCGGATGGATGAAAGACCTCAAGGGAGAAGTTATACTTGATCCGTTAATGGCTTCGGCCGCAGTTTTTGAAAAAAACGGAGAAAAGATTGGGTTCATCCAGCTTGACACACTGAGTGTGCGCTGGAGTCAGGTCAACAATATAAGAAATAAGATTGCCGAACAGTATGGGGTTCCGGCGCAAAATATCATGATCAGTGCCACTCATAACCATGCCGGACCGGCGGCAGCGGGGGTTTTTCCCGTCGAGCGCGACAACAAATACATCAGCTTTTTAGAAAACAAGTGCGTCGATGGCTTTGGTAACGCCTTATCCAACCTCCAGGAAGCGGAACTGGGTTTCGGCAGTGCAAAAAATTTTAAAGTCGCCCACAATCGCCGCTCAAGAATGCGTGACGGAACGGTGAAGTCCCAGACCTCCTCCAAAAACCCCATGTTCTTGTGTCCGGAAGGACCGCGTGATCCCGAAGTGGCCGTGCTTGCAGCGCGTCGGGTTGGTGGTGATCTTTTGGGCTGCATGGTCAATTATGCATGCCACCCTACCCATCATGGCGGCACCAATGAATTTTCTGCCGGTTTCCCGGGCGTCGTCAGAAAAATACTGAGGGAAAATGGATGCCCGGTCTGCCTGTATCTTAACGGCGCCTACGGGAATGTCATATCGAATGATTATGAACGGCAAATTTCTCTGTCAAAAGAAGAGGCGGGAAAATCGATCGCGAAAGATGCCCATGAAGTGATGGATGGACTGAGCTTTTCACAGCATTGGCCCCTGGCTTCAACCTGCGAATATGTCGAACTGCCCTACCGGGAAATAACAGCAGCAGAGCATTACGGTCGCGTCTTTGGAGCACAGCGATTCCGGTCCGACGAACTTTATGAAGCCTATATCGACGGGCTTGTTGAGCGTATAAAGGAAAGAAAAGTCCAGCCGGCCGAGCTGCAGGTCTTGCAGTGCGGCGACGTTTATTACGCCGGGGTACCGGCGGAATACTTTGTGGAGTTTCAATTGAGAATTAAGGAATGCTCTCACCCGAAGAATGCGCTGACGGTGGGCGGTGCCAACGGCATGATAGGCTATGTGCCCACCCGGGAAGCTTTTTTGCGCGGCGGCTACGAGACCACTCTCGGGCCGCCCAGCAGAATGGCGCCGGAAACGGGAGATATCATTGCGGATAAAGTCATCGGCATGATCAACTCTTAACTTGTCATTTTCAAGAGATCATCGGGAGAAGAGTTTCGACTCTCTTGAGAAAGTTTTTCCCATCTTGATGGTGAGGGATAGGGCTGAGACCCAATTTGTGCAAAGAATTGATTCCTTTGCGCATAATTTTCCCCGAAATGTTTCTGCGACCATTCACCGCACATCCCGATTCCGCAACACATCTGCAGCAGTGTATGCCCCCAGGCCGCTAATGCCCCCTTTCGGAAGGTATCCACATGGGGGGATAATGCCGGGGCATCAAAATCATCGACAAATTTATTCCCGTTTTTGTTCATTTCCGTACCGACCAGAAAGATCATATCGAGTTCTTTGCCCACCTCGACAACCTCATTGAGTCGAGCAATTTTCTCCTCTTTTTCTTCAGCCGGGACGTTCCAATTGCGATCCGGTATGATGGTCACACCGGCGCACCCTTTTTCTTTCATGAATTCCAGATGTTTCCGGGCATCACTTTCACCCTCACTGCTCCCATCCAGCCAGCATGCAGAGGGGATGGCGCCGCTTTGGAGTGACATATCGACGACCTGCTGAAAATCAGGAAAAGAACTCGAGTCGGGCTGCACATAGCCTACTCCCCCATGTTTCATCAGCTTTTTGCGAATAAGGGCTTTAAGAGAGAGGGGACTATCGATCAGTTCAACGATATTATCTTTCGATTCTTTGAGCTTTGCCGCCCAGAAATCGATGAGGCGGTCGGCGTCCGGAAATACATTCCGGGCTTTTTCCTCGTAAGCGCTAAGCATGTGACGTTCTGTCGCATTTCCTGCCGGCGTTCTCGGCAAAATATCATTTTCATAGTCAACCGCAACATCATCAAGGTAGTCATTTATTTTATGCATCATACTGATATTGCGTTCACGTGCAAGCCGGCGCATTGATTCCAGAGTTTGAGCGGCCCTGGGATGGGGGAGTTCTGAAGAAACAAACCCTGCAGCTGAAAAATAAAAAACTCCCGGTTCTTTCGGTGAATTAATGACGGAATTTTTATATTCCGGAATGAACGCTCTTGTTTCGAAGCCCGCGGTTGACTTCAACTTCAGCAACTTGCCGGCATTCAGAAACTCTTCCGTACCCTCCAGGCAATCAAAATCAACGATACCGGCCGCCTCCAGTTTTTCTTTATGTGCTTCCCAGGCGAAACGCGACGGGGAATAGCCATAGGCGTTGAAAGAAAAGAAAGTATGGCAGTGCATATTCACCCAGCCTTCTCGCGGCCCGGGCTGATTATGTTCTTTTGAGTCGCGTTCAGCAAGTTTTTCCAAAGTCTTGCGTCGGGTGGCCGCATTGAAATCATTAAGTTTTGATAAAGATTTATTATTATTCATAGCGAAGAAATGAGATTTAAAGGTCGATGTCAATATTCAGTGAACCCCGTTGCCTCATCACCACCGTGCCCTGTGCCG
>JAGYMJ010000006.1 GCA_018400625.1 Planctomycetota bacterium | reverse complement strand
GCTGTAGCTGAGAATCATCATTCCACCGGCACAGGGCACGGTGGAGATGCTACGTGGTTCACTGAGGACTTACGATTCATGTATATAGAATAACTTTTCTTGCATGCCCGTTTCAAGTGAAGGGTAAGGGAACGGCAGGCTGCCCAATCAACGCTTCAGAAATTCCTTCACATTAATGATCAAACCAAAAAGCATACAGGTCGGCCCGTTTCATATAATAAAAACAGACCCTGACCATACGCCATCAGACACACTTGCAGGGCTGATCCAATCCGCTATAATACTTCATGATTTACCCAATGCGAAAAAAATGCTGTAAAACCACCAAAAGCATTATAAGGATTATAGTGTTGGCCCGTTCAGCTTTCAAATTATTACCTGATCACATAAATCACAATGTCAAAAAATGCAGGATCTAACGGCGAGTCTGTTATATCGGATGCGCTGACAATGAAGCAAAACCTCGGGAAAAATGTTTCACATGCAAGACATAACTTCCGGCTAAGTGTTCTCAACGGCACTTTGGCAGGAATATCCAAAGAATTTCTGCACACAGAGTTGGTTTTAGCTGAGGTTCCCCCGATTTTTCTATTTATAGAAAAATCCCTTTCTGCATTAAAAAGCACAATAGGGGTGTATCAGAGCATTTTAAGTGTTTTCAAACATCTCATCTGAGGGCACTACATCGAGATTTGTAGCGGTTAATCGAATTCCACAAACCCACCTGCTCAATCTCCTCTTTTATCTTCATCCCTTTTTCTCCCAGAGTCCAGTTCCACTCAACTATTGTATCAGTTCCCGATTTGACTTCCAACTCAGACAGATGAAGTTGATCCCAGTGTTCCAGCACCGCCGGCAGCTCAGTGGTTACGCCTTTGGCCTTAAGCTCCATGCTCATCCACCACGTCAGGTAATAAGCTAGAAAACAGATCAGGACATGTGCCCGGATTCGGCGCCAAAGGTAATGATAAACAGGCCTTATCTTGATGAAACTCTTGATCGTGCGAAAGCTCCTCTCCACCTTCTGCAAGCTCTTGTAGCTTTCGACAATCTCCTGGGGCTTCATTTCGTCGGATTCGACGCTTGTCTCCAACAGATAACTGCCGTCCATCGCCTCGCGTTTGTTTATCTCTACCATGTTTTTGGAGAAATTAAGTTCTATGCGTATCTTCTGCATATCATCTTTCGCTTCTTCCAGGGGCTCCAGTTCGATTGTCCACAGCGCTCTGACCTTTTTGGCTTTAAGGATACCGTCAACTTTAGCCCAGAGACGTTCCTTAGTATAGTATCGGCCGCTTGAAGCGCTTCTTTTCAAACGGTTGAGTTCCTCTTGCACATATTCCATGGCCCTCTCACGCCGCGCCTTTACCCTGTGACGGCGGCATTCACTGTGACACGCAATATACCTCACTTTCCCTTCAACCCACTCATAGGCACCTTCTTTGACGAAGAGCTCCCTCTGGCCCCGGCTCATGCCACAGAGCAGTTCTTTCTTTTTATGATACTCTCCGCCAATGATGTAATTCAACCCCTTCTCTTTTATGTAATCCAGATTCACTTTGGAATACATCCCGTTGTCTCCGACAAATATGCCTTGCTCTATGGCGAAGCGCTCCCTGAGCAAGTCGATCTGGGCATGAACCGTCTCCACATCCGCCGTGTTGCCGGGCCAAAGTTCCACCGCAAGAGGACGTCCCTGCTTATCACATACCAGCGCTATGATGATCTGATATCTGTCGAAGCGTTTATCTTTACTGAACCCATACTCGGCGTTCTCCGCTTCGGTGCCCTCAAAATATGTGCTGGTGGTATCATAGAGCATAAGGGTGGGGGCCTGAGGTCGGGAGCCGGCAAGTTTTTTCTGGATATTCTCAAAACCGGTTTCTAAAATATCCATAACCTCATACAAAGTATCCTCATCGAGTCGATTATCTGGCATCTGTTTTGCCCAAAAAGTATCCGCGCACTTTTGCTTAAGGGCGAGTTTGGAGGTGGGGTTAAGTATTCTGGAAGCTGTCATGGCAAAAACAGAGAGACACTGGGTTTTAGTCAGGAACTTCTCCAGCACTTTGAGCAATCCTGATTTTTTCCAGGCTCTCCATAGCGCCATCTGACCTGCCCCGCGCAGGCTGTCGCCCTGGCGAAAGCCTATGTCATTTTCTTCTTTTCTCACCAAATCGCCATTGAGCAGCGCTCGCATGTCCTCGATTTTTTCCTTGGGCAAATCCGAGATATTAGCCAGGTATTGGTGCCGCGAGACGCCATTGCTATCGCGGTAGGATTCGACGATATGGTAATAGGTGTAAGATTTCCCATCTTTTTTGCGTTCATTTTCTTTAACAAACATAGCAATATCTCCACATTAAAATTTATTATGTCGGCACTATTATATCAAAAATGCAACCCACTTGCAAATGACTAATAGGCAATATTAGGATATTATACTGAAAAGCGGTCGGCACTACCTATCTTGCAAGTTGGATCAACTGAAAAAGGCTTTAAGTGAAGATTATTGGCGTGAGAGGGGGAAAAGAGAGTTGGAAAAGGTGGGAAAATGGGGGGAACGTCAGTTAGCCGGCTATATCTATGCCCTGACCGGTTCCGCAACGGCCGTTGCGCTTATCACCGTTCTGAACAAAGCCGGCATAATGATCCCGCAGCTTATAGTGGGCAATTTTGCCGAAACCTTCCCCCGTCGTCGTCCTCTTTATGCACTGGCGGCCGGTATGCGTGTGATGTCGATGGTTTTCATTACCATAAGCATGTTTTTACTTGTTCGTTTCAACAACCCCGCGATGCTTGCCCTTTTCTATGGAGCCGTATTTATTCGCGCTGCCGCTTCCGGTTCCATCGGCATTCTGTTTAATGATATGCTCGGACGTCTGATTCCCGCCCACCGAATCGGTTCGCTTCTTGGGCTTCGAAAATTTTTAGGTGGTGTCTTTGCTATCATGGCAGGCGCCGCTATAATCCAGCCCATACTGGGCGGTTTGGATTTTCCCTTGAATTACTATATCCTGGCTATCATAGGTACCCTCTTGCTGTTTATCCAGCATTCAGTCTGGTATCTTTGCCGGGAACATCCCGGTCAAAGCATCAAAAAGCGCAGTTCCCTTGCCGATACCGTACGCCGTGGGTTTATGTGGTTGAAAGAGGATTGGAATTACCGTTGTTATCTGTGGATACGCATATCTTTCCGCTTCAGTTATGTGGGACTCGCCTTCTTTATACCCTACGGCACCGAGACGCTGAAATATGGGTCAGAAACTGGGGGATTGGCTGTGTTGGGGGGAATTCTGGTGGCCGTCTTAAAAGCGAGTGAACTCATTGCAAGCCTCTTATGGTCTAAAGTATGCGATTTAAAAGGCCCCGCACCTGTGTTGCAAACCGGAGCTTTAATAACATTTATGGCACCATTGATTGCTTTTACAGCAGGACGCTTACCCGCTGCTTTTTATCTCAACATACCGGGCCTGGCACATGACTTAACCCTTCCTCTGAGCGTTTATTTCGTCGCTTTGGCTTGCATGGGAGCAGGTTTCAGCGGGCTATTGATTGCCGGTCAACAGTTTCTGATCACAACGGCCCCCACCGCTCATCGCCCCTCCTACCTGGCATTCATCAATACGATTATCATCCCTCTGACTTTTTTGCCGCTGCTCGGGGCTATGGTATCCAACCTGTTAGGAATGGATGCTCTCTTTCTTATGGTGGCATGCGGAGCTTCAGTGGGAATAATAGCCGCTTTCAGGATGCGTAGTATGCAGAACAAATAAGCGTGGAAAATGACGGTAAAGCACGTGAAAAAAGAAAATCATATGTTTGAATATTTTCAAATTATCATCTATAATAAATCACAAACATTTTTAGAATTTAATTATATCAAATCAGGAGATCGAAGATGTCAGAGAAAAAACTTGAACTTGATCTTTCCGGCGAAGTTGCGGTGATTACCGGGGGCGGCGGTGTTCTGTGTGGTGCTATGGCCAAATCACTGTCTCAAAGCGGAGCTGATGTTGCAATTTTAGATATAGATGAATCGGCCGCAGAGAATCTTTCAAAGGAATTAAGAAGTGATGGAGGCAATTCCGTAGCCGTATCAGCCAATGTGCTGGATCGTGATGAACTCGAACATGCTCTCACTTTAGTCAAAGAAACGCTCGGGATACCTACTATCCTGATTAATGGCGCCGGAGGCAATAAAGCCGAGGCGACAACCGGTCCTGACACCGAATTTTTTGACCTGCCGGCCGACGCCGCCCGTTGGGTTTTTGACCTCAATTTTATCGGCACCTTTCTCCCCTCTCAGGTTTTTGGGCGTGCCATGGTTGAAAACGGGGGCGGCAGCATCATCAACATCTCAAGCATGAATGCTTTCAAACCGCTTACCAAAATACCCGCTTACAGTGCAGCAAAGGCGGCGATAAGCAATTTCACCCAGTGGCTGGCCGTACATATGAGTCAGAATTACGACAACAAAATCCGTGTGAATGCCATTGCACCCGGCTTTTTCCTGACCCATCAGAATCGCTTTTTGCTGCTCGATGAGAAAACAGGGGAAATGACTTCCAGAGGCGCCACTATCATAAATCAGACCCCACAGGCACGTTTTGGCGATCCCGAAGACCTCGAAGGTACTCTGCTATGGCTTCTGAGTGACTCGGCATCCTTCGTTCATGGTATTGTGGTACCGGTGGATGGCGGTTTCAGTGCTTATGGTGGGGTGTAACAGCTTTGGAGTAATTACATCCTGAACCGAAAAAGCGCTGCCGGCACGGCATGCCGCGCCGGCAGTGTTATCGGCCAAAGGTTTAAATTCCGATTACATTAAATCCCCCCCCCAAAGCCAACATGAGCGATCTTTCACTTTTTGACTACAATTTGCCTGAAAAGCTGATAGCGACCGCACCGGCTGAGAGCCGGGAGATGTCACGGCTTTTAGCCATGGACAAAAATACCGGTGAAATCGTTCATGAGCGAAACTTCTCCCGGATCAAGAAATATCTTCATCCGGGTGATCTGCTGATCCTTAACGATGCGCGCGTACTGCCGGCCCGGTTTCAGGCATCCAGAAAAACCGGGGGCAAGGTAGAAATTTTATTGGTGAGACCGTCTGAGCAGGGTAAGACTATGGACATTGCGCCTCAGTCAGTTGATCGGTGGATTGCCCTCATTAAGTGCTCGGGAACTCTTCAAGCAGGAGAGACTCTCGATTTATCGTCGCAGGATGTCAAGATACTCGTTGAGAAAGACCTTGGCGCCGGTTATATGATGATCAGGTTTAAGGGGGTAAAGAGCTTCCAAGAAGTGCTTGAAAGCGGCCGTATGCCGCTCCCGCCTTACATTCAAAAGGCCCGGCGGAAAAGAGGTATGCCTCAAGAAATACCGCAGTTGGACCAGGCCAGGTATCAAACAGTATATGCTCATCGCCCTGGCGCTGTGGCCGCGCCTACCGCAGGACTGCATTTTACAGAAGACTTGCTGTCGGAACTCAAGGACAAGGGGGTCGAAATAAAATACCTTACGCTACTGGTGGGCCCTGGAACTTTCATGCCGGTAAGGAGTGAAAGTGTGGAAGAACATTCTGTCGAACCTGAATTTTACCATATCCCGGAGGGCACGGGCCGGGCGATTGAGACGGCTCTATCGGAAAAACGCCGGGTGGTGTCCACCGGTACCACATGTGTAAGGGTTCTAGAACATCTGGCCCGCACAGGAAATTGGAAGGAACACGCGGGATGGACGGATATGTATATTTATCCGCCCTTTGAATTCAGGGTAGTTAGCGCGCTGATTACGAATTTCCACCTTCCCAAAAGCTCTTTGATTATACTCGTCAGTGCTTTTGCCGGACGTGAAAAAATTCTTAAAGCTTACAGAGAAGCCCTAGCGCAAAATTACCGGTTCTACAGTTACGGCGATGCGACCTTTCTGTTCTGAGGGAAAAATAATTGCTTTTGGGGACAGGGAAGGTAATGCACAAGTGATTGTATCGGAAGACGCCCACCCCGCCCCCGCGCAAACCATTCATCCACTGGTTCCCATAAGATTAGGCGATGTTACCAAAGATATGCTGTCGTGCGATATGCCCTGTACCGTCGTTACTACGGGCAACCCTTATATGTGGGATAACTCCATGATGATTATCATCAGAGGCTGTTATAATCTTCTCGTCAGCGGGCAGCATCCCGAGAAGAGCGGCCATAAGAGTGGTTTTCCCCGCTCCGCCGGGGACGGCGCCGGTAAAGAAACTGCATCCGGCTTTCAGTGCGGCCCGGCAAAAAGCCGCGGCCTCTGTTGAAATGGTCTTCGCTTTAATGAGATCAACAATACTGAGAATCCTCCCCCCTCTTTGATTGGTTAATTCTATCTGCTGTAGATTATTTTCGTTTATGCCCATAATTCAAGATTATTGGAACGGATGAGATTAATTTAACGGTTCCCCTTCGAAAAGAACATTTTCACAAGCGATTTCGGGGTCTATTTTGTGAAGCAACGTTGTGCATTCTCCATATCCGCGAACATTCTGGATCGAGGAGTCTTTTAAAACTAAAAAAGCCCATTCTGAAGAGATTGATTCTTGCCATCAACTAATGTATAATAGATTTTATCAAGAATTGCAAGTCCTCAGTGAACCACGTGACATCCCCACCGTGCCTTGTGCCGGTGGAATGATGATTCTCAGCTACAGCGGGCATAAACAATACGCTCCGCC
>JAGYMJ010000005.1 GCA_018400625.1 Planctomycetota bacterium | reverse complement strand
AATGGTTCCTGCTTCAACGGGCAGTTCCAAAACAAATTCGTTAAATATTGGGGCATCAAACTTCAGGTTGACATCGGGGATGGCGGTTAAACGTTCTTGAGCATAATTCGTTTTGTAATTGCACAATCTTGCCACCTCGGCTAGACCTTTTTTGCCGAGCAGGGATAAATAAACGACGGAGGACAGTGCACATAGAGCTTCATTTGAACAGATGTTTGAGGTTGCACGTCCCCTTCTTATATGCTGTTCCCTGGTTTGCAGTGTGAGCACAAAACCATCTTTCCCTTCGGAATCGCAAGTGCGTCCCGCTATTCTTCCGGGCATCTGACGAACATGTTTTTTTTGTGTGGCCATAAATCCGAGATAAGGACCACCGAAATAAAGTCCAAGTCCTAAGCTTTGCGCTTCTCCCACGACAATATCCGCCCCCATTTCGCCGGGAGTTTTCAACAATCCAAGGGAGAGGGGGTAGCAGGAAACTACCAGCAGAGCGCCTGCATCATGTACAATCTCGGCTATCTCCGAGAAATCATCAACACATCCAAAAAAATTGGGATTCTGTAAAATAACGCAAGCGGTATCCTCATTGATATTCTCTTCAATAACCTTTTTGTCGGCGCGTCCATCTGCCAGCACCGGAGTTTCCCGGAATCCGACATCAAGATTTCTGGTATAGGTATCAACCATCTTCCTGTAAATCGGATTGACCCCCTTATCAATGATCACATTACTGCGTCGGGTAATACGGATGCTCATCATGACAGCTTCATAGATGGCCGTTCCCCCGTCATAGAGCGAAGCGTTGGAGACCTCCATGCCGGTCAGGGTACTTATCGCGGTCTGGTACTCATACATTGACTGCAGAGTGCCCTGCGAGGCTTCCGCCTGATACGGTGTGTAGGCGGTATAGAACTCACCTCTGGAGGTGATTGCACCCACTGCAGACGGTATATAATGGTCATAAAACCCGCCGCCAAGGAAGCAGACTAAGTCTGATGAATTCTTGGAAGCCATTTTTTGAAGGACTTCTCTTACTTCAAGTTCAGATTTGCCCGGCGGGACGTCAAGGCTGTCTAAAGCTTTCCCCGCCGGGATATCGGAAAACAACTCCTCCAGGGATTTAATTCCAATAGACTCAAGCATCTTTTGTCGCTCTTGGTCTGTGTTAGATATAAAAGGCATTGGCAGTTGTCCTCTTATCAGTTATCTTCACTAAATTGTTCACTGTATTCTGCTGAATCCATCAAATCATCGAGTTCATCCGGGTCATCCAGCTTGATTCTTATCATCCATCCCTCATTATACGGATCCGAATTCAAAACCTCTAAATTGTCCGCAAGCTCTGAGTTAACATCAGTAATTTCCCCGGTAACGGGTGAGTTCAAATCCACAACAGCTTTAACGGATTCGATAGCTCCGAAAGGGGAGCCTTTTCCCGTGGTATCGCCGTCTTCGGGCAATTCAATAAATACGACATCGCCGAGTTCTTCGACGGCGAATTCAGTAATCCCGACGGAAACGACATCGTCGCCTTCTTTCCTGACCCATTCGTGCGATTCGGTGTATTTTAGATCATCCGGATACATGATTATTCCTCCTTCTTATAAAAAGGTAGCTCAGTTAACTTAAAAGGTATTTTTCTCTTCCTTATCTGCACTTCCAGTTCCTTGCCTTTCCGGCAGAAATCTTGTTCAATGTAAGCCATGCCGATGGACTTGTCAAGTGCAGGTGAATATGATCCGCTGGTGATTTCTCCGACGCATTGATCATTGCGAAACACCTTATAACCTTCGCGTGGAATAGCTTTTTGTTCACTGACAAGGCCCTTTAACTGTTTCATAGGTTTTTCCTGGCTATACTTCACGAGCGCTTCTCTGCCCCTGAACGGCTTATCCAGACAGACAAAATTGCCTAAGCCGGCTTCAAACGGATCGATCGTCAAATCAAGTTCATGACCATATAACGGCATTCCGGCCTCAAGGCGGAGCGTATCACGGGCGCCCAACCCCACGGGTTGAAGGCCCCAATTGGCGCCCCTTTCCATCAGCGCTTCCCAGATTGATTGGCATTTTCCCGCATCAAAATACAACTCAAAGCCGTCTTCCCCCGTGTAACCTGTTCTTGAAACCATTACTTCATCCCCGCAGAGGGAAAAGAAGGAAAAGGCGTAACTATTGATTGATGCTATGTCTTTACCAAACAATTCACACAATATGTCTTCGGATTTTGGTCCTTGAACGGCTATCATCCCTTTTTTCTCTGTGAGGTCGGTGACATTATCTTCTTCCAGAGCATTAAGCACGGCCTCGCGGTTGCCGGCGTTGGCAACGACAAAATAATCTTTTCCGTTTTTATAGACCAAAATATCGTCGATGACACCGCCTAAATTGTCGCATACAAGAGAATAATGCGCTCTGCCGTTTTTCAGGGATTTAATGTCATTGGTTGTGCAGTATTGAAGTTGGTCCATGTTTTCGGCCGGCACATGAATTCTTGCCATGTGGCAGAGGTCGAAGATTCCGGCCGCCGACCTCACGGTTTGATGTTCTTTAATTATACCGGAATAATAAAGCGGCATTTCCCAGCCGTTGAAATCCACCATTTTGGCGCCAAGACCAACATGAATATCATATAAAGGTGTTCTCATATTATTTTTTCTCCTTTTGAACATTATTTACTCGTGGAGTTTATGGCGGAGAGTGACGGATGATTGTACTCCATACTATCGAATTTTATCGGTGTATTCCTGAAGCGAACAAACCGATATCTCTTCATTAAGATTGCTTAAAATGGCCTTAGAGGTTGCGATAGCACCCTGTATGGTTGTTATGATAGGCACTCCGGAAGCCCAGGCCGTGCGTCTTATAGCCACCTCGTCTTCACGTGGATGTTTTCCGCTCGGGGTGTTGAAGACGAGATCGACCTTACCGTCTATAATTTTGTCCACTATATGCGGCCTTCCTTCCCTGACCTTGTTTATTCGGCAGGCTTCTACACCGCTATCCTTCAGCCATTGACAGGTTCCCCCGGTCGCACAAAGACTGAAACCCAACTCCACAAGGCGCTTTGCGACATCGAGGCTTGCCGAATTTTTGTCCCTGTCCCTTAAACTGAAAAACACATTACCGTCCTTCGGTAACTGCTGTCCGGCCGCAAGCTGGGCCTTGGCGAATGCAAGCCCAAAATCATCGGCAATCCCCATAACTTCGCCCGTTGATTTCATCTCGGGGCTCAGTAAGGTGTCAATACCCGGGAAACGAGTAAATGGGAAAACAGCTTCTTTAACGCTGACATGATCTGTTTTTACACGTCCTTTAAGGTCGAAATCCTTCAGTTTCCTTCCGAGCATTAATTTCGTCGCTATGTTGGCATAGGGGACGCCTGTGGCTTTAGATACATAAGGGATAGTCCTTGATGCCCTGGGATTGACCTCGATAACATAAATTTCTGAGTCGCGTACGGCAAACTGTATGTTGAGCAAGCCTGTAACTTTAAGTTTTTTGGCAAGCGCCTGCGTCTGCTTTTCGATCTCAACTTGAAGTTCTTCCGATATTGTTTGCGGGCCTTCCTGTAAGGAGGAGAAACAGGCCAACTGAAAAGGCTATAAATGTTG
>JAGYMJ010000004.1 GCA_018400625.1 Planctomycetota bacterium | reverse complement strand
ACAATGCCGGCGGAAGTTGATACGGCATCTACAAGAGAAGCCAGATATTCATTGCCGCCGGTTTTTTCGGTGAGACCTTTTTTGGCGATCGTCCTCGAAAGGGTGATCACATCGATAGGCTCTCCGATCGTGTAAAGCTCCAGCATGCCCTCATAAAGGAATGCGTGAGCCTCACGGTAGAAGTCCCCCGGCGCAAGGATGTCCATCAGGCTGTTCAGGGCTTCATTATTAATCAGGACACCACCAAGGACGGCCTGTTCGGCTTCTATGTTATGCGGAGGAATTTTTGTCGTAGACGTAACGTTTTTATCTTTTGCCCGGGCCATTGTACTCCTTTCGTAGACCTGGAAAGCAAAATACAATCGGCCTCCAGGCACGGGTAAACACCAGTAGCTCGGCGGTCAATTACGTTTTGTCCGGGCGGAATCCAGGTGCAGTGACAGAAAAAATGGTTGAATCAGCTTTCCTCGAGACTTCGGACCTCGACTTTGACAGTGCTGGTGACAGTCGGGTAAATTTTAATCAGGATGTTGTACTCCCCGAGGCTCTTTATGGGCTTGTCGATAACGATCTTTTTTCGATCTACAACTATTCCCTTTTTCTCTAAAGCTGCAGCGATGTCCATGCTTGTGACGGAGCCGTACAGTTTGCCCTCTTCGCCAGCCTTCTGTTTGAAAACAAGGGTTACGCCTTCAAGGGTGGCCGCCATTTTCTCGGCTTCCTCTTTCGCCCGGAGCCGTTTGACTTCGATTTTCTTCTTTCTGAGTTCAAAAGACTTTAAATTACCGGGAGTGGCTTCCAAAGCAATTTGTTTAGGAATAAGAAAGTTACGCGCGTAACCGTCGGCAACATTTATCAGGTCGCCCTCCAATCCCAATTCATCGAAATCTTTTTCTAAGATTACCTGCATAAGCATCCTCCGTGATGCACATAAGTGCCTGATTCATGGGGTTTCAACCTTTTAAGCTCCTATAAGCGAAATTAGTCGGTCTGATTTTTTCTTATTCGCCTGAAATCCAACCATTGGTCGAAAACACCCAAAATTGCCAATAACAACATGAAAAATTGTTGAATTGTTATCAAAAAATAAAAAATAATTTTTAAAGTTAAAGGTAAATTATATTTATTTAAATAAAAAATAGCAATGGATAAACCTTGAAAAAAATAAACAACGGCTAAAATAATAAGTAAGTTTATCGCAACTATTTGTAACGTTCCGGCGGCGAGCAGTGAGCCGAATCCAGCAATGATCAGAAACCAGATCAGTCTTTCAGGAACCTGCCATCTGTCCCCGGGTTGAAATTGGGGGTAGGCCAGACCAAGCCGTTTAAAAATCGGTCCGGCCAGCATTACGTTGAACCAGATCACCAGACCCATCCCTATAATCATGAGTGAAGGATAGATCCTGATCAAGGTTTTAACAAATATCTCGGCGTAGCCGTCAGTGCCACCTCCATTTTCAACCGGGGCGCCCAAGTCCCTGTACAGCTGGACAGTCGGTTGAAGCTGCTCTTTGATCAGCGTGGTAACCATTTCTGAAGGCCCCAACCCTTGGGCCGCTCCCAGACCCAAAAGCATTATCGCGCCAAAAACCGTCATCGCGCCGAGTGCGGTGGTGATCGTGAAACCAAGCGTAAATTTGCGTCTGAAAAGTTCGGACAGTACTATTCCCAGAAAACTGAATTCGACGCAAAACACGACCGCTTGTCGGTGACCGGTAAGCCCGGATATCACGGTGACCGCCATAACCGACAGCACCGCAAGAATCAATCCTCTCTGCAGCCCCAGCTTAGTAGCGTAAGAAAGAAACAGCAAAGGGCTCAGAAGCGTCAGCAATGGCCCTAATATCGGGATCCACAAAGATGCATAAAGCAGAACCAGTGCACCCCCGACGCATCCGAATATATCCGTGAGACTCATCGAAAGACGTAGAAAGGAAAAGGGCATCCCATTATACACGCAGCTGCGCCATTCACAGCATTTCCCGGACGGCGCTTTATTTCAGCGCCGAAGTGGAGAAAGGCAGAAGCGCCATGGCTCGAGCTTGTTTGATGGCGGCAGTCAGCATTCTCTGATGTTTGGCACAATTGCCGGAAATTCTCCTGGGAGTGATTTTGCCCCGTTCGGTTGTGAAATACCGCAACGTCTTTGTTTCCTTGTAGTCAATTACCAAGCTGCTGTCGGCACAGAACCTGCAGAC
>JAGYMJ010000003.1 GCA_018400625.1 Planctomycetota bacterium | reverse complement strand
GCTTACGTAGTAATGAATCACTTGCTCCACCGACACAGGGTCGGCGGGGGCTTTGGTCGGTGATAGTGTATTGAAGATGCCCGGACTGCGCCGGCAGGCGCCCCGTTTTCAGAGCGCAGTCTCTGAAAAGGTGTAGGCGCTTAGCAAAAAGCGTTTTCCATTGGTTCAAACTGAGTTTTTTTAGTTTTTTGCTTTTGCACATCGCAATTTATTGGGGGGCTGGTGCTTTTCATTCATCCGGAATTGAACATGCTGCAAGGGGAAGTATATCTTCCAACGTACTTTGACCGATTCCCCTTATCTCTTTCAACTGTTCCACGCTTTCAAATGGGCCATTTTCCCTCCGGTATCTGACTATATCCTTAGCTCGGGCCTGTCCGATACCGGGCAGAAAAACAAGTTCATGTTCCGGGGCGGTGTTTATGTCTATACGCGTCGGAACAGGGAGCGCTTCCGGGTTATCATGCACTTCAAATTTTTCTCTATGCATGGATTTTTCCCATGTTTCAAACAACATCACACTCAAAAGAATAACACCGGCGGAAAACAAAAGCGCCTTGAGTTCACTGCTCGACATAGTAAACCATCTTGTCGGTAAAGTTTCCATAGTCAACCTTTATTTTTAGTGCATAAAAATCGAGAATGACAACAGTGCCGCGTACCGGCACTGTTTTTTTGTCTTGATTGTGACATGTTTTCCCACTTTGTAAATATTCAATGAAGAGCGTAGTTTTATCTCCACCATGCCCTGTGCCGGTGGGGAAAAAACGTGTTTCACTGAGAACTTTCTCTGCTTTTCCTATCCAGGCGCAGGAGAAAATCATCGTCCGGAACAGCTCTGTAAATCAGCTCAGCTACAGGCAACCACCTCGATTGTCGCCTCACGAAATACGCCTTTATCATTACCCCGTCGAAATGCGGACAGTAAAGTTCCGGCAAGCCCGTTTCTGCATCATTGATAAGGATATACGTTCGCTGCGAGGCCCCTTTTCCAATGTCGGGACATAAAAATATTTTTTTTATCTCTTCTCTGTTCCTTTCTGAAGTTATATCGACTCCATATTCTTTGTCAACACGCCATTCAACACTTTCATTGCCGATGAGTTGACGGAGAAAGTGTCCCATGTCCTGCAAATGAGCGGGTTCATCATATACCTCCTCCACAAGTGACAACAGGATAAGCATATTGGTCCGGCATTTCGACAGGTGATCCATTTCAAGCCTCATCACATAATTTTTCCATGCTCTCTGCATAGCTGCTATATTGGAACCAAAGCTTTTTCTGAATGCCTCAGCCATGGGTACCTCTTCCACATGGTACCGAACATAATCCGCGAGGCGATCATAATATTTGCCACCCTCGGCATGAAACAGGAAATGTATTACCGACCAAGCCTGACTATATTGCAAGTCGGCTAAATCGGAGTTCGCTTTGACATTTGCCAGCCACCTGGCATTAGGCATAGGAAAGAGTCGATGAAAAGGGATAAAGCTGTTATTCCTAATCGCCTTTTGCAGTATTTGGAGACGTTCCCTGGGCCTTTGTCCCGTGACAACCCCGGAGCCCGTCCAGATAGCTTCGGCGAAGTATTCGGCGAGCCCTTCATTCAGCCACAGCGGCATATTATCGCCCACCCGATCAAATAAAAATTGATGAAATGCTTCGTGATAGAGCGTATGCAGCACTTCGTCAGTCGTGCGATCACCTACAAAAGCCATAATCAGGTTATCTTTCGCCAAATAACAGCCCGCCGTCCCTTGCAAATGATCAGGTATTACGGAATCATATCGGCTGCGTTGTCTGAACACTCTTACCGTCGGTCTGGCTGCAGGTTTTAAATTATAACTCCTGAAACGTTCTTTATATTCCTTGTACATCGCATCCATATGCGAAGCAATCAGTTTTGCAAAATCATCCCCCACATCGGTTTCTATTCGATAATAGGGAGTCCTTTCGAAAAAAGGAGCCTGTGACCGATCCACCCCGCCGGCAGTAAAGGCTTGTCCCCAAAAGACAATGAGAAACAATACTCCAGTAATCGTACCCTTTATGTTAAAATTGCCTTTCAATATTTCATTTCTCATATTAAGATATTGAAATCGGTATAATATTGTAATAATTATTATAATAGTATATCATATATGTTCTCCTTTGCACATCTATTAAAATTTAACATTTAATTTCATTATATGCCTATGGTCAAATCAAACAGTATAAATACTCAGTCCGACTTATCAGTTACAGACCCTGAGATTTACAGTGCGGTCAGCAAAGAGTTGCGCAGGCAGAAGGAACATATCGAATTGATTGCTTCGGAAAACTACTGCAGTGCGGCTGTGCGCGAAGCGACAGGTTCCGTTCTGACAGACAAGTATGCCGAAGGCTATCCGGGGAAACGCTGGTATGGCGGGTGCGAATATGTGGACATTGTGGAAAAGATTGCTATCGAGAGGACCTGCAAACTCTTCGGAGCACAATATGCGAATGTGCAACCTCATTCGGGTTCTCAGGCCAACATGGCGGTGATGATGTCATGTCTGCCTACCGGCGCTAAAATCCTGGGCATGTCTTTGGCGCATGGCGGTCACCTGACACATGGACATAACCGCAATTTCAGCGGTAATCTCTATCAAGTCGTCAGCTATGGTGTAAATAAGCAGACAAAGATGATCGATTATGACGAAGTGAAGTCCATTGCGGAAAAGGAAAAACCGGATATGATCATCGCAGGAGCAAGCGCTTACAGCCGTCAGATCGATTTCAAGAAATTCCGTGACATCGCCGATGCCACAGGCGCCTATTTGTTGGTTGACATGGCCCATATCGCCGGTTTAATTGCGGCGGGGCTCCACCCCGATCCCGTTCCTTACGCTGATTTCATCGCTTCAACCACTCATAAAACATTACGCGGCCCCCGAAGCGGATTCATTCTTGCCCGTCCTGAATATGGCAACCGCATAGATTCTACAGTTTTCCCGGGTATCCAGGGAGGGCCCTTAATGCATATTATCGCAGCGAAAGCCGTAGCGATGAAAGAAGCCATGGGGGAGGACTTCATTATCTACCAGAAACAGGTCATAAAAAATGCACAAGTAATGGCCGACCACTTTAATGAAAATGGGGTTCCTATCGTGAGTGGTGGAACCGATAACCACCTCATGCTGCTGGACTTCTCCGAGTTGAATATTACCGGTAAACAGGCCACCGAATGGCTGGCGGAAGCCAATATAACGGTGAACAAAAATGCCATTCCTTTTGATGAACGCGGGCCCGCGGAAGCGAGCGGTATAAGAATTGGTACGCCTTCAATAACTTCGCGCGGTATGGGGCAAGAAGATGTCCTTCGGATTGCCGAATGGATCGTTGAGATACTGAGCTCCCGGCAACCTGCCAAAACCGCAAAGGCTTTGCGCAACGAGGTGCTTGCACTTTGCCAAAAATACCCCTTGTGAAGGCCGGTATTCCGACGGCTTGGGAATGCGGCACGCTGAGTGCCGCTAAAAAGGGTACCAAAGAAAGCCTCCACCAGCCCACTAAGCCCCATACAGTCAAAACCGGCAACCGGCGACGACAGACGTTAATACGTTTTTGTGCTGATTCGGAGTTCTCTGTTCGTTGCGTTCCAAAGCGGCACTCACCGTGCCGCACTCCATA
>JAGYMJ010000002.1 GCA_018400625.1 Planctomycetota bacterium | reverse complement strand
TCGTTGCTTGTTAACGGCGGAGGATAATGCGAATCGGCGGACACAAAACAGACGCAGCATTGTCGGATTGCAAAAAAACGTTAAAATACGTTAATTCTCAGTGAACCACGTTGATTAGGTGTTCCTACCACGGGCATGTCCCGGTGGTAAACGTGGTTCACTGAATATTTACCGAATAATACACAATTTTGATCGTTGCAGACGGTTTTTTGACGTTTTAGAACGGGCAATAATTACAGGAGGATAGCATGACAGAAACAGATAAGACATTGAGGATAGGACTGATCGGGGCGGGGGGTCGTGCGGTGGGCGGTTACATCCGCTATTTCAAACAGGCTTCCCAATCGGTTGAGGTGGTTGCAATTGCCGACCCCTCAGAACATAACGTGAAAGTCTGTTTAGAGGCGCTGAACTTTCAGTCATCGCAGCCAACAATTTACAGCGACTGGAAGGAGATGCTCGGGGCTGTGTCTGACCTCGACGGGATGATTATTGCCACGCCTAATTTCCTGCATCACGGACCTGCTATGGTTAGTCTGGACAAGGGAATTAGGGTGCTGTCTTTAGAGAAACCTCTTGCCGCCACACCAAAGGACTGTCGTAGCGTTGTTCGCAAGGCTGAAGAGTTGGGGGTCTCCATTCAGCTTGGATTCACCTTCCGTTTGTCCCCGTTTTTTGCCAAGGTCAAAGATTTACTGACTAGTGGTGATATTGGGAATGTGGTGTCTATCCAGATGGACGAACTTGTAGGACCTCGGACGACATCAGTTCTTTTCCGCGGTCCATGGCGACGTTTTACTGCGCTGAGTGGCGGAAGCCTCTTGGAAAAATCCTGTCATGATCTGGACTTGTTGACATGGATGGCTGACTCACGCCCTGTTCGTGTAAGTTCTTTCGGGGGTACTGCTATTTTTCGTCCTAACACTTTCCTGCCTGAAAAGTGCAATGATAAATGTCCTATATCCGATAGTTGCGTTTACTTTCTCGGGAACGATGCAATGGTTAATAATATTGGGTCATTGAAGATGGATGAGTGCTGTATATATAATAGTCGAAAAGATATTGCAGACCACCAGTCGGTGCAGATCCAATACGAAAATGGAGTGGTTTGTAACTTCATGCTCAACTTCAACACCGCCGGTCATCATTCAGGAAAAAATCTGCATATCGTTGGTACACGAGGTCGGATATGGGGTAATATTCACGACAAAGAGGTCATCTCGCATAATATGGAGACTGGCAAAGTTACTGAACATACGCTGGAAGTGAATAACTCTCCACATGGCGGCGGCAATATTCTTCATGCTGAGGAATTCTTGCGTCTTGCGGCAGGAACCCAGGAAAAACCGATGTCATCGGAATACGATGCTTTCGTGAGTGCGATGATCTGTTTTGCCGCCGACCGGTCTCGTGCGGAGAAGCGTCAGGTGTCCATTCAATATCCCGGTTTTAAGGATATCGAACTGGTATAAAAAACCACTACTGTCCCAACGTTCTTTGAAAATGCTGATGGAAACGACTTAAAAACAATTACTTAAATGTCATTTTGATTTTTTTTCGACTTCAGATTTCGTGTAAACTTTGGTCTGCTTCCCATTTATTTTGATGAAAATTGAAAATGGCTTATAATATATTTGGATTGTAAGTCCTCAGTGAACGACGTTGTCCCTCCACCGTGCTCTGTGCCGGTTGAGATAAAACGACGCACTTCACTGAATATGTACCGTTTAACGACATTATTGGTTGGAGCGTGAGAGATGAGCCATAATAGTGAGCAAACGGATTTTCATAACGGTCAAGACGACATCCCGGGATCAGAAGAACTTAAGAATTCCGAACAAGCAGGAGATAATGCCGGAAGGGATGAAGAAAAGGTTCGCTGCCACGACGTGCTATTGAAATACAATAAAACCGATGGGGTCCTTGCCGGCAGACAATTAAGAAAAGCTTTGGAGCATCTGCAACGCAAACGGTCGGATAAAATGGGGAGCCTTGATAAGATAGCCGACAAGCTGCTTCACAGGGATGAATGGCAAAATCCGATGCCGGTAAGGGAAGTTTGGAAAAGAGGGATGAGCTTCTTAAGTAAGAATTATTTAGAAAACGGGCAGCATTTAGTCCTCATGATGACCTTCGCCGCCCATACTCGATTTTCCACCACCATTTACGCGCAGGCAAAAGTTGAGGATTGCGGAACAGGTAAAGGACGTTATCCATATAAGGTGGAGGTCGTTTTCACACAACTTGACGGTAAAGCCATGGAAGTCATAAAAAATCCCGCCCAATTTCTGCCGCGAGGGTGATTGAATATTTATCCTGCTTCCCATATTACTTTGAGATTTTCCATTATTACGGATATTTCCTGAGTTAACAAAACGCAATAATTCTCAAAAGGAGCAAACGTAAGTCCTCAGTGAACCACGTTGTTCCCCCACCGTGCTCTGTGGTGCCGGTGGGATGGTGATTAACTTCTACGTGTTTAAACTTACAACCGCAGCCGTTAATTCGCACGGCCCGCTCCTCCGGCACAGCGCACGGTGGGGATAAAACGACGCACTTCACTGAACATTTACGAGAAAGCGATCAAATGATATTAAACATTGTGAGGGGTCCTAAAAGATGCAAGAAGCAATGGAAAAAGCTGCCGTACTGATTGAAGCTATGCCGTATTTGCAAAAATTTTCCGGTAAAGAAATTGTCATAAAATTCGGCGGCAGCACGATGGAAAATAAAGCCGTTATCGATGATATATTGGAAGATATCGTTTTCCTGGCTACGGTAGGTATTAAAGCCGTACTTGTTCATGGGGGGGGCAAAAAAATATCCAAAGCTATGGACGAAGCAGGCATTGAACCTCAATTTGTGGCCGGTCTCCGAGTGACGGATAAAGCGGCCCTGGATATAGTTGTCGATGTGTTAATGGAGATAAATGGCGAGCTTGTTGAAGGAGCTAAAAAACACGGTGGTAACAGTGTATCCGGATTTAAAGATCAAATAAGCGCCTTAAAAGCGAAGAAAAAGCTTATTGACAGTAATGGGAAATATCATAAAAACGGCCGGGATATTGGACACGTGGGCGAAGTTGTTTCGGTTGACCTGAATCGTTTGCGTGAACTTGAAAAAGAGGGGGACATTATCATCGCCCCGCCTATCGGTCAGGATGAATCAGGCCGGCTATATAACGTCAATGGAGATAGCGCGGCAGCAGCGATGGCCGCACATATACGTGCTGAAAAGGTCGTATTCTTGAGCGACGTCCATGGCATAATGGCGAATCCCGAAGACCCTGATTCATTCCTTTCAAGCATTAACAGGAACCAGGTCTCTGAACTCATTGAGCAAGGGATTATTTGCGGCGGTATGCTGCCTAAAGTTGAAGGCTGCCTCCAAGCTATAGAGTCCGGAGTCAACAAAGCCCATATTATTGATGGGAGCCTGAAACATTCCCTGCTGTTGGAAATATTTACAGATGCAGGCGTCGGCACCCAGATCGTCAGTATTGACCAGTAAGGGCGATGTCTTTCCTCATGTTTTTTTTGCGCAGCTCAATATCGGGAGCAATTCATGTTCAGTTGTGGAATAATTGGCTTGCCCAATGTAGGCAAATCGACCCTATTTAACGCATTGACTAAATCCAACGCCAATGTGGCGGACTATCCATTTTGCACTATAGAGCCCAACTTAGGGGGCTTAGCCGTGCCCGACAATCGATTGCAGAGACTGCAGAAGCTTCTGAATCCCGAGAAATTAACGCCGGCGATGATTGAACTGGTTGATATCGCCGGGCTGGTCAAGGGGGCGAGCCGGGGCGAAGGGCTGGGGAATGAATTTCTTGGGCACATACAGCAGGTCGATGCAATGGTGCATGTGGTGCGTCTGTTTACTCACGACGATGTGGCCCATGTGGAGGGCACGCTCAATCCTGCCAGGGATATCCGAACTGTTAATGCCGAATTGATAATAAAAGATGCGGAGATGGTTGAGAGACGTCTGGTGGAAGCTGAAAAAAAAGCCCGAACGGGTGAAAAAAACGCTCAGAAAGAGCTACGGGTGCTTGAGAAGTTTAAAGATACTCTGGGAAACGGGAATTTCCTCAATGAACTTGCGCTGGAGCCGGAAGAGCAGGCCCTTAAACGTGAAATGGGCTTGCTCACGACAAAACCTTTACTCTATATCGGCAATATCTCCGAACAGCAAATAGATGAAATTGTTGACGTTTCCGCAGATGGCACATCTCCGGTAAAAGAATTTGAAAACTGGATGCAAAGAAACGGTGAAATGTATACTTTTATCTGTGCCGAACTTGAATGCGAACTGAGCGATATTGATGACGAAAATGAAAGGGATATGTTCCTGCATGAACTGGGCCTCAGCGAGTCAGGGTTGGACGCCGTGGTTAAATTGGGATATAAGGCGCTTAACCTTATTACCTTTTTTACCGTAAAAGGGCCGGAGACGCGAGCATGGGAACTGCCCTTCGGCGCTACAGCACAGGAGGCCGCGGGGAGAATCCATTCGGATATGGCGGAAGGATTTATCAGGGCGGAGGTGGTACCGATCGGTCAACTTATAGAGTCCGGTTCTTTTCACGCCGCGCGTGATAACGGATATGTGCGTACCGAAGGGAAAGAATATGTCATACAGGATGGTGATGTGGTGCTTTTCAGGTTTAAGGCCTGAGAGCATCGCTTTTGCCGTACTGAAATTGAATTCAAGTCCGCAGTGAAAAACGTTGTTCCCCCCCGGCACAGGCCCCACGGAGATAGAACTACGCGCAAGTCCTCAGTGAACCCCGTAACATCACCACCGTGCCCTGTGCCGGTGG
>JAGYMJ010000001.1 GCA_018400625.1 Planctomycetota bacterium | reverse complement strand
TTGGCGATGCGGATGCGGAAACGGTCATAAGGGCGGAAATCTCCGGCTCCGTCGTCCTGCGTGGTGATGCGCCGACGCCGGACTTTCAAAAGCTTGAAGGGTACCGTTCCGTTTACGCTGCCGACTTCGATTACGACGGAGAAGCCCTGGTGGTCAATGAACTCGATACGCTGACCATATTCCAGGGACGCCCCAATATCTTCGAGGTCGAATATACTCCCGGGACTTTTTATCACGATACCGATTCTCAAAAATTATATATTTCCACTTCCGATAACCAACCGCCTGACCAACATCGCTACTCGGTCTCCGTCCTGGAGGGAAACGGCCTATATCTCTCCAATCCACGGCGTGTTGTCGTTGAAGGGATAACGGCGACGGGGTTCAATGTTTCAGGGTTTATCCGTGCCAATGTGGGGAACGGGATTATCCTGAGTGATGCCCGGGACGGCATCATTCGTGACTGCCAGGCATGGATGAACGGATGGGGTATAGCCGTGAGTTCGGCGGCTGAAGGGAGCGGAGGCAATGTTATTGAGGGCTGCGTCGCCTGGGGCAACAACTCTCCCTTTGAAAACTGGCGTAAGGGCGGCATATCTATTGTACGACATCGGGGCGATGTCATCCGTGATTCTGAAGCATTCCTCAATCGACAGGGGCTTTATCTGCGCAGCGATTCGGACGATGAGAAGACAAGTCGGATCGCCGACAGCCTCGCATGGGGAAACCGATGGGACACGATCATTAAGGGGAATCCCGGCCTTATCAATGTTACTGAACGTTGTGTCGGCGGAGCTTATTCGGTGTGGACTGAGAGCCCGAGAAGAAATAACCCCTACCATAACCTCATACTTTCCGGGGGCGCACCGCCCGCTGAAGAGGGTAGAACGTATTATTCAGCCCTGGATATTTCTCCCTGCAACATCTGGATTCAAGCGGAGGAAGATGTGGATTTATATCAAGAGTTTGCCGACCCTGATAACCGTGATTATCGGCTCCAGGCGACTTCTCGCTTCCGCGGAACGGGGCCGGAGGGGAGCGACCGTGGACCTTTCCCCTACAAAGAGAACATATTCTATGTCCGTCCCGACGGCGATGACGGTGCTGACGGTCTCTCGGTGGAAGCGGCATGGAATACCCTTGATCGCGCATTGCAGGATTTGCAGCCGGGGGACACCCTTTATATCAGCCCCGGTGTTTATGCCGAAACTCTCGAGTTGAAACATCTGGGTGATGACGATGAAGAACCCATCTGTATACGCGGACGAGGACTCGAACCGGTTGTTATTGATGGCGATGTGCACATAACGGAAAGCCGGAATCTCGACTTCAATCGGCTGGATTTCAATGGCGTTGTAAATGTCGAAAACAGTGCGGAGATAGCCTTCCGCCATTCCCGTTTCACCGCTGAGGGCACTGCGATAGTGGCCGAAGCATTCCACGGACTCAAAATTATCCATTCCTATTTCAACGGTTTCGACCAGGCCGCGGTCGTATTGAACAATTCAACAAATCTGCACATGACCGGAAATCTTTTTGAGAACCATTCCGGCCCCGCCGTGCGGACTGATGATGTCGATTCGATCCTTTACGCCGACTATAACGCTTACAGGGACATTCAGGCGAGCTGGGAGATGGGCAGCGACAGTCAGGCATATGATGAACTCAATGATGTTCATGAGGTATATTCCATCACGCTGCCTGCCGGTTTTACTTTGCAGCAGGAAAGGCTTTCCTTACATAAACGCCCCGCCTTTACCGTCGCAGGCCCCCTTGGGAATCCCTACGGGCCGTATCGGGGTGTGCCACGCCGGGAAAAACTTCGACTAACCTCCGGGCCCCGGGTGCATTCGGTGAGTGCTACAACAGCCAACATTGAATGGACGACGTTGTTTCCCGCGCAGGTTCATTTGGCGTGGGGGGAGACCCCGGAATTGGAGAACACCGATGTTTTTGATACCGATTATTTCGGCAGTTACAGCCTGACAGGTCTTGAGCCGGGGCAGACTTACTATTTCCAGATAAAGAAACTCGGACAGAGCGAGCGTCGTGTGGGGCAGCATGCCGAACGTCAGGGCGTTATTGAGACAATACCTTCAGAAATAAAGTCGGAGCTGGTTTCATTGACGACGGCGGATTCGGACCCGGACCCTGTAGTCTATTATGTCGCTCCGGACGGTGACGACAGCAACACCGGCCTTGAACGCGATGATGCGTTTGCAACGATCCAGCATGCAGCCGGCCTGGCCGGGGCAGGCGATACGGTCATGATTGCCGGGGGAACCTATGAAGAACAGGTGCGGGTCAGAACAACCGGCGCCGAGAACGCCCCGATCACATTCAGATCCATACCCGGTGAGAAAGTGATTCTGTCCTCCGGCGAATCCGGGATGAGCGATGCGTTTTCCGTCGCCGGTAAGCACCACCTCCGTTTCGACGGCATGTATCTGCTTTCCATGTGGTTTGACCTTTACAAGTCAAAAAATATCGAGATAAGCCGCATATTCGCCGGCCGTTACGGCAGGGGTTATGCGCCCGGCTTTGTCAATGGGCACCTGTGCCGGGACATAGAGATTAGCAACAGCGTCGCGCTTTCAGCGAAGAGCGGGCCGCGTTTTACCGGGTGTTCGAATGTCAGCATTAAAAACAGCGTCTTTTTCCGCAACATGATCCAGCAGGTACGTTTCTGCTCGTTGCCCGGCGAGCCGATATCACTGACCGATAACATTTTCACCGACGGTCTCAGCGGGAAGTATGGCGCGGCCATGATAGCTCTGTCCCGGTTTGATGCTTTTGAAGAAAGCAACAACTGTTTTTATCCCCGCAGGGATTGGGAGGATAAGCACATCGTTATGCTCTATAGCGATGAAGCGCACGAACGTTGCCGTACAGCTTATGAGATGGGAGAAACCGACATTCCGCACCCGAAGATGGATCAAATCCTTCGCTTGAACTTTACTGAAATGCAGGAATACATCGGCGAAACCGATTCAGTCCTGGGTGACCCCGAATTTGCAGGCCTGGCGGATGTTTCTGATCAGGTGGATTATCCGGTTGATCGGCTTACGGGAACCGGAGCGACATCTTTAGATAAGTTTTTCGCCACCAACCCTGAGATTGTTGAACGCGGCATCGGTCTTCAGCGGGAAGCTTTTGAAGATTTTCACTTCCAAAAGGAGAACGGTAAAAACTAAAGGGTGTGCAATTTTTGGATAATACCAAGAGCCGGAGGAGCGGGCCGTGCGGATGAACGGCGGAGTTTATGGTGATGTTGCTTAGTAGTTAATCATCCTCCCACCGGCGCAGAGCACGGTGGGGATAAAACGACGCACTTCACTGAATATTTATCAACAGACTTTGCGGTGACTTTTATTGCAGGAAGATGCCTGGACTATGATTAAATGCATCAAGGGAAATCTGGCCGCTAAAACCCCCACCGAAGTGCTGATCGAAGTGGGTGGTGTCGGGCTGGCGGTTCATATTCCCCTATCGACTTACAGTGCACTGCCGGAGATCGGCCGTCAGACAAAACTCTCTACTTACCTCCACGTGAGAGAAGATCAGTTGAAACTTTACGGATTCGCCAGTAAGGAAGAATGTGATCTTTTTACTTTACTCATCGGAGTGAATAAAATCGGCCCGGGCGTAGCGCTCCAGGTCCTCAGCAGTTGCAAAGTGAATGAGTTTCGGGAGTTGGTCGGAAACGGGGATACGAAAAGCCTTTCATCGATGATAAAAGGTGTCGGTAAAAAAACCGCTGAAAGGATGATCGTCGAACTGAAAGATAAAATCGGTGATTTTGCTCAGAGCGAAGGTTCTCAACAGGATTCGTCCGTAGCGCCGGATGCTGTTAAAGCGCTCGTCGAACTCGGGTCCACTCCGGCGGCCGCCCGTAATGAAGTCAAAAAAGCTATCGAAAAAACCGGAAGCGATGCTTCAGTGGACATTATATTGAGAACAGTTTTTGACAACAGGTAGGGCCATTAACAACTCACCTGATGGCACCTGTTTTGGGTAAGTTCTCAGTGAACGCCGTTGATTGGGGGTTCTTATATTTCCTATTTTTCCAACCAATTCTTTTTTAGTGATCCAATCTCTTTCGC